>JBPCWF010000778.1:0-27772 GCA_051009775.1 Hyphomicrobiales bacterium
GGTTTCAGACGCCAGGATGAACGAGCCGTCGAGCTCGCCCAGAACCAGCGGGCGGATACCGAGGGGATCGCGCGCGCCGATCAGCTTCTTGTTGGTCAGGGCGACCAGGGAATATGCGCCCTCGATCATCCGAAGCGCGTCGATGAACTTGTCGACGAAACGCGGCTGCCGGCTCTGTGCGACCAGATGCAGAATGACTTCCGTGTCCGAGGTCGACTGGCAGATCGCGCCTTGCTGCACCAGTTGCTCGCGCAGGGTGAGCGCATTGGTCAGATTGCCGTTGTGGCACACCGCGAAGCCGCCCGACGCCAGATCGGCGAACAGCGGCTGCACGTTGCGCAGGATGGTGTCGCCAGTGGTAGAGTAGCGGACATGGCCGATCGCGCCATGGCCCATGAGCCGGTCCATGGTCGCCTGTTTGGAGAAGTGGTCGCCGACCAGACCGAGTCGCCGCTCGGAATTGAACTGTTTGCCGTTGAAGGTGACGATACCGGCGGCCTCCTGGCCGCGGTGCTGCAGGGCATGAAGCCCGAGCGCCGTCAGCGCGGCCGCATCGTCATGGCCGAAAACGCCGAACACACCGCACTCTTCCCGCAACCGATCATCGTCGCCCAGATCGAACGACATGTTGGAACGGGTCACCGCGTCGCCATCCGCCATGGAGCCACTCCGTCACCTCTAGCGCCGGCGCCCATAGCCTCGGGCGGCGGCAGGATGCCCATCAGTTTTGACTGCTTTGCGTGCTCTCGAGCAACTGGTTGAGACCGCTGCGTTCGTTGCCGTTATAGCTTCCCTGCGACCGGGTGTCAGTATCGGAAGGCGTTTCTTCGGTTGTTCCTTCGGACGCGGGCTCATCGCCCGTGCTGTCGTTTCCGTAGGTCTTGCCGAGCAGGCTCTCCGCCGTTTCCGGTGGCAGGTATGAAATTATCACCGTTGCCGTGGCATCCACCAGAGGCAGTGTCTTGGCATTGCGTATGGCTTCGGGATGGTCCGCCCGCGGCACCAGCCAGACGAACATGAGATAGGCGACCACGACCAGAACCAGGCCGCGCGCCAGGCCGAACAGGAAGCCGAGCGTGCGGTCGAGCACGCCGACACCGCTGTCCAGCACCCAGTCCGACAGGCGCATGGTCAGGACCGACAGCGCAATAAACACCACGATGAAGATCACCGCCGCCAGCACGATGTCCGCAAGCCATTGATCTTCGGGGTGAAAATAGGTGCGCGCCGTTTGCTTGAACACCGGGAGCAGGAACCATGCCGCAATTGCACCGCCGGCCCATGCGATGATCGACAGCACCTCGCGCGTGAAGCCGCGCATCAAGGCGAGCAGCGCCGAGATCAGCATTATTCCGATCAGAATGAGGTCAAGAAACGTGATGGGCATGATTGGTTAGGGCAGTGTTTGCGTTGAAACTCGTCCCGCGCGACCGTTGGTCCACGTTTGTGCACCACGGAATACTGCATGTTTGATCCGTTGGCCACCACAAACGACCATCCGCAGCAATCGAGGCTATTCTGGGGCAGCCGATGTCAGCGCCTGGGCAGCGCCGTTTTCGCGGATCCATGCGATCAGGTCGTCGACGCTTTGGAGCGTGGCGATTCGCAGGTCCCGGGTCCCCTTGCTTTTGCGTTTGGCGGCTTCCGGCGGCACCGCGGCCATGGTGAACCCGAGCTTCTGCGCCTCCTTGAGCCGCGCCTCCGTGTGACCCACCGGGCGCAGTGCGCCGGACAGGCTGACCTCGCCGACGAACACCGCGTCGAGCGGCAGGCTCAGGTTCAGGAGTGACGAGACGAGGGCGGCGGCGACCGCCAGATCCGCGGCCGGTTCGCGCACCTTCATGCCGCCGGCGACATTGAGATAGATGTCGTAGCTCGCCAGGTGCAGCCCGCAATGGGCATCGAGCACCGCCAGGACCATGGCCAGGCGGTTGGCGTCCCAGCCGACCACCGCCCGGCGCGGCGTGCCGAGCGACGAGGCGGCCACCAGGGCCTGGATCTCGACCAGCAGGGGGCGCGTCCCCTCCATGCCGGCGAACACGGCGGCGCCGGGGGTCGCGATCTCCCGGTCGCCGATGAACAGGCGCGACGGATTGGCCACTTCGCTGAGCCCCTTGTCCGACATTTCGAACACGCCGATCTCGTCGGTCGGGCCGAACCGGTTCTTGATCGAGCGCAGGATACGGAACTGATGGCCGGCTTCGCCCTCGAAATAGAGCACGGTGTCGACCATGTGCTCGATCACCTTGGGACCGGCCAGCTGGCCTTCCTTGGTGACATGGCCGACCAGAATCACGGCGGCGCCCTTCGATTTGGCGAAATTGATCAGAAGCTGGGCGCCCGCGCGCAGTTGCGACACGGTGCCGGGGGCCGCCTCGAGCATGGGCGACCATACGGTCTGTATGGAATCGATCACGATCACATCCGGCCGCGGGCCGGCGTCGAGCGTGGTCAGTATGTCGCTCAGATTGGTCTCGACGCCGAGCGTGAGCGCGGCGTCCTCCAGACCCAGCCGCTGCGCCCTGAGCCTGACCTGGGCAATCGCTTCCTCGCCGGAGAAATAGACCACCTTCTTGCCCCGGCCGCCGAGCGCGGCGAGCGCCTGCAGAAGCAGGGTCGATTTGCCGATGCCCGGATCGCCGCCGACGATCACCGCCGAACCCGGCACCAGCCCGCCGCCGGTGACCCGGTCGAACTCCGCAATGCCGGAAACGATCCGCGCCGGCACCGGGTCGTCGCCCTTCAGGCCGACCAGTTCGACGAGCCGGCCCTTGGGGACGGCCGCGCGCGGTGCCGCGCCGATGCCGGCGGTCGTGCCGGCTTCCTCCGCGATCGTGTTCCAGGCGCCACAGCCGTCGCAGCGTCCCGACCACTTGGCGCTCTCCGCGCCGCAGCTCTGGCAGACATATTTATGTGCGGGACGAGCCATCGCGTGGTGCTACGGAGTGAGCGTCTCCATCTGGATCGGCCCTTCGGCGTCACCGTGGATGAACTGCTCGACAAAGGGGTTGCCGCTTTCGTCGATCTGGTCCGCGTCGCCGTGCCAGATGATCTCGCCCTGGTAGATCATGGCGATCTTGTCGCCGATCTTGCGCGCGCTTGCCATGTCATGGGTGATCGACACTGCGGTCGCGCCGACATGGTCCACACAGTTCACGATCAGGTCGTTGATCACATCGCCCATGATCGGGTCGAGGCCGGTGGTCGGCTCGTCGAAGAAGATGATGTCAGGATCGGTGGCGATGGCGCGGGCGAGGCCGACACGTTTCTGCATGCCGCCGGAGAGTTCCGCAGGCGAGAGCTCCGCCACTTCCGGGCCGAGCCCGACTTCGGCCAGCTTCTCGATCGCCACGTCCTTGGCCGCCGTCCGCTCCATGTGCCGGCCCTGGATCAGTCCGAAGGCGACATTCTGCCAGACCGACAGGCTGTCGAACAGCGCGGCGCCCTGGAACAGCATGCCCATGTGAGACAGCACTTCCTCGCGCTTGGAACCGGTGAGTCCAACCACCTCCTGACCGTCGATTCTGATCGACCCGCTGTCCGGCGTGAGCAGACCCAGAATGCATTTGAGCGTCACCGACTTGCCCGAGCCCGACCCGCCGATCACGACCAGGGACTTGCCCCGCTCGACCTCCAGATTGACGCCTTTCAGCACGGTCTTCGGGCCGAAGCTCTTGTACACGTCGCGCAGGACGATGTGAGGTTCGCTGCTCATCGGCCGCTCATTCGGTGAACAGAAGCGAGGTCAGCACATAGTTGGCGGCCAGGATCAGGATCGAGGCCGTCACCACGGCGTTTGTCGTCGCCCGGCCTACGCCCTGTGCGCCGCCCTGGCTGTAGTAGCCGTGATAGCAGCCCATCAGAGCGATGATGAACCCGAACACAGCCGACTTGGCGAGGCCGGAGACCACGTCGCTGACTTCGATGAAATCGACCGTGTTCTTGATATAGGAGCCCGGATTGAACCCGAGGCTCTTGGTGCCGACGACATAGCCGCCCATGATGCCGATCGTGTCGGCGATGACCACGAGCAGAGGAAGCGTGACGACACCGGCAATGAGCCGGGGGGCGACCAGATACTTGAACGGATTGGTTGCAAGCGTGGTGAGCGCGTCGATCTGCTCGGTTACCCGCATGGTTCCGAGTTCCGCGGCAATTGCCGCCGAGACCCGGCCGGCGACCATAAGACTGGCAATCACCGGCCCGAGTTCGCGCGTGATGCCGAGTGCGACGATCGAGGACACCAGGCTTTCGGCGTTGAACCGCGACCCGCCGATATAGATCTGAAGCGCCAGCGCGCCGCCGGTGAAGAACGCGGTCAGGCCGACCACGGGCAGCGAGTTGTAGCCGATCTTCATCATCTGCTGAAGGATCAGCCGAAAGTATATCGGCGGCAGGAATGTGTGGAGGACAGCGTCCTTGAAGAACAGTGACAGCCTGCCCACATCGGCGAACACGGAGATCACTATGCGGCCGATGAATGCGAGGAAATTCAAGGGAGAAGCTTCCTGACTATTCCGGTTCTGCGTCTTTATACGTCCGAGCGTAGCGCTGACCGAGGCTGGTGAGAACCTCGTAGGGAATGGTCCCCGCCCATCGTGCCACGTCATCGATGGAGATGTGTGGTCCGATAAGTTCGACCGTGGTGCCGCGCCGTACTCCTTCGGCGGGTATGTCTGTCACATCAACGGTGATCATGTCCATAGAAACCCGACCGACCACGGGGGCGAACCGACCGGCAATCCAGACCCGCGCTTCGCCCTGCGCGTTGGTCGTGCTCAGTGCCCGGAAGAAGCCGTCATAGTAGCCGACCGGCACCAGAGCGATCCGGGATCGCCGCTGCGCCGTCCAGGTCGCGCCGTAGCCGACGGCTGTACCTTGCGCAACGTCGCGCACCTGCATGACGCGCGCCTCGAGTGTGACGACATGGTCCATCGGATTGGGCGCGTGCGCCAGCGGATTGCCGCCATAGAGCGCGACGCCCGGGCGCACCATATCGTAGTGGTAGGCGCCGCCGTTGAGTGTGCCGCCCGAATTCGCCAGGCTGGCGGGTGCCGCGGGCAGGCGCGCGCGCAGAGCGTCGAACCGGGCGACCTGTTCGCGGTTCATCGGATGGTCCGGCTCGTCGGCACAGGCCAGGTGGCTCATGACGAGGGTGCACTCGAAGTCGGCCAGCAGGGCAGGCGCGCGCGCCAGGGCGTCGACCTCGTCGACGCCGAGCCCCAGCCGGTTGATGCCGGTGTCGACATGGAGCGCGGCCTTGAGCCGGGTGCCGTGGGCTCTGCAGAACGCGGCCCATTCCTCGATCTCTTCGAGATTGCCGAGCACGGGCCGTGCATCGAGCGCCTCGAACGCGGCGCAGGACCCCGGCACCAGCCCGTTCAGCACATAGAGCGCGGCCGCGCCGAGGGTCGGGCGGATGGCCGCCGCCTCGCTCAGCTGGGCCACGAAGAACACACCGCACCCGGCGGCGGCAAGCGTCCGCGTCACCGCGACCGCGCCGGTGCCATAGGCTTCGCCCTTGACCGCCGCGGCGCACTCGGCACCGCCCGCCGCCGCCTTGAGCTTGAGGTAATTGTCCCTGAGGGCTCCCAGATCGACGGTCAGCGTCGCGCCCGCATAGTCGGCGGACCTGTAGGTTTGATCGTCGCGATCGGACATGACTCGGCCTGACCCTTTGCGAACGCAGCTAGTCCATGCGTACGGGAATATGGTCCTCGTCGACATAGTCCTGGAACTTGGTCACATCGCCGTCGAACTGCAACTTGATGGTCCCCGTGGGACCGTGACGCTGCTTGCCGATGATCACTTCGGCGAGGCCTGTGACTTTATCCATCTCGTCCTGCCACTCGAAGAACTCGGGCGTATTCTCACGTGGCTGGCGCCGTTGCAAGTAGTACTCTTCGCGGAAGATGAACATGACCACGTCCGCGTCCTGCTCGATCGAGCCCGATTCGCGCAGATCCGCAAGCTGCGGCCGCTTGTCGTCACGCTGCTCGACCTGGCGCGACAGCTGCGACAGGGCAAGCACCGGGACGTTCAGTTCCTTGGCCAGCGCCTTCAGTCCGGTGGTGATCTCCGTGATCTCCTGCACCCGGCCTTCCTGCGCCCGCCGGCTCGATCCCGACAGCAGCTGCAGATAGTCGACCACGATCAGCCCCAGCCCCTTCTGGCGCTTGAGCCGGCGCGCCCGGGCGGCAAGCTGGCCGATATTGATGCCGCCGGTATCGTCGATGAACAGCGGCAGGTTCTGCAGTTCCTGGGAGACCTGCACGATGCGGTGGAATTCGTCCTCGGTGATCCGGCCCCGGCGGATCCGTTCCGACGGGATGCTTGCCTGCTCGGAGATGATCCTGGTGGCGAGCTGCTCCGACGACATTTCGAGCGAGAAGAACGCCACCACGCCGCCTTCCCGGACATCCATCGAGCCGTCCGCATTATGCTCGAAGTCGTAATTCTGGGCGACCGCGTAGGCGATGTTGGTGGCGAGCGACGTCTTGCCCATGGCCGGGCGGGCCGCCAGGATGATCAGGTCGGACGATTGCAGTCCGCCCATCTTGCTGTCGATGTCGCGCAGGCCGCTGGATATGCCGGACAGGCCGCCGTCGCGCTCATAGGCCTTGGCGGCCATGTCGACCGCGTGGGTCAGGGCCGAGCCGAAGCCGACAAAGCCCTTGCCGAACTTGCCGGTCTCGGCAATCGCATAGAGATCCTGTTCCGCGCGTTCGATCAGGTCGCGCGGTGTTATGTCGACCGGCGCATCGTAGGATTCGTTGACGATGTCCTCACCGATGGTGATCAGCCGCCGCCGCTGGGCGAGCTCATAGATCGTACGTCCGTATTCTTCCGCGTTGAGAATGGTCGTGGCCGCCGCCGCGAGCCGGGCGAGATAGGCCGGACCGCCGATCTCGGCGAGCGCCTCGTCATTGTCGAAATAGGACTTGAGGGTGACGGGCGAGGCGAGTTTTCCGGCACGGATCAGGGTCGCGGCGGCTTCGAAGATCCGCGCGTGCAGGGGCTCGTAGAATTGCTCCTAGCCAAGAAACGCCGATACCCGGTCACACGCCTCGTTGTTCACGAGGATCGCGCCGAGCAGGGCCTGCTCGGCTTCGATATTGTGCGGCGATGTACGAAACTCAACGTCTTGGCTTTCGGCATCTTCAGACCGAGCTGAGACTAGTGCCGTAGAGTCCATGACCCATAGATACCCATACGATCCTCGCGGCAACACTGATTCGTTCGCACAGTTTACCTTTTCCCCGCTATTCACAGAAACGCACCGGCGACGCCCGTGCGGCTTGACAATGTCGAAGGAGGATTCAGGCGCGGTCGCGCGCTACTCGGCCGGCACCTTGGCCGGGACCGAAACAGCACCGTCCCCGGCCAGCAGGCTTTCCAGCTTCTTGAAGAACTCGTCATAATGATGGGCACCGACATGCTCGAACATGCCGACCGACACCACTATTGTCCTAGGATCCGCGCTGCAAACATGCCGCCGTCACAACACCATCAGCGCGTACGAAACCACGGTTCTCCCAGGCCTCCCGGCCGAATTCGAGAGGCGGGGAACTTGCCATCGACCAACCATCGGTGGCAATCCCCTTCTCGTTTGCGCGGTTCCGTTGCAGGGTCGTTTCCGGAGACAGAATGCCGGGTCGGTGTCCGTCCCGCGCCGCGAAACCGGGACTGGGATCAGCCTTTGGCCTCGTCGTCCCCGCCATCTCCGCCGCCGTCATCTTCCGCTTCGGCACCGTCACCGGCAGCTTCCTCCGCCCCGGCGGCTTTCGCGCCGTCAGCCGTTTCGTCGCCTTCTTCCTCGACCTCGAGTTCCTCGACCGCCTGCTGCGCAAGGTCCTCGTCCTCGAACACTTCCTCGGCCGCAAGCGCTTCTTCCTCGGCTTCCAGCCGTTCGGCTTCGGCGCCGACCGCTTCGCCGCGCGCCTGGCGTTCGGCCTCGTCCTCGGTGCGCGCCACATTGACGACGACCGAGACGCTGACCTCCGGATGAAGCGCGATGCGCACGTCATGCAGCCCGACCGATTTGATCGGCGTGTCGAGCACGACCTGGCCGCGCGTGATGGTCATGCCGCCTTCGGTCACCAGGAGCGCGATATCGCGGGTCGTCACCGAGCCGTAGAGCTGGCCCGCTTCACCGGCCTGGCGCAGGATCACGAAGGCCTCGCCGTCGATCTTGGTTGAGACGGATTCGGCTTCCGTCTTGCGCTCCAGGTTGGTCGCCTCGAGCTGGGCGCGATCGGTTTCGAACCGCTCGAGATTGGTTTTCGTCGCCCTGAGCGCCTTTTTTCGGGGCAGCAGGAAGTTGCGCGCGTAACCGTCCTTGACGCGCACAACATCGCCCATTTGACCGAGTTTCTCGATCCTTTCCAGCAAAACGACTTCCATGATGTACTCCTTGTTCAAGTCTGTTCAGTGATTGGTGTGATCAGGTTCCCGCCGGACCGGACGCGGATCCGCGCTTGCGCAGACCGAAACCGAGTTCGGCGACCCCGAGGCCGGCGAGCAGAACCGCCGCCAGCCAGTTGAATACGAAGACCGCCAGATAGGCGGTCGCGAGCAGAAAGGCGCGCGCCGGATAGCCCCGCGTGATGTGATGCAGAACGGCCAGACCAAACACCGCGAAAACCGTGATCATCGATCCGGCAAACCCCTGGCCGATCAGTCCGAGTGCGCCCGGCAACAGGGTCGCGCCAAGGCTTGCCGCCAGACCGGCAAGGGCCATGCGCGGAAATTCGATGTCCGGGAAGGGCGGCCATGGCCGCATCGAGCGCCCCGAGACATCCAGCACCTTGGCCGCAAGCCACAGATTGCCCATGATCAAGAGCATCCAGACGCTGGTGGCGAAGCTCGGCACCATGCGCACCAGGAAATCGACCAGCGGCTCGATGCCGCCGGCCTGCTCGAACTGGGCCCTGAGTTCGGGCTGGGCTTTGAGCCAGAGTTCGGAAAACTGCCGTATCGCCTCGCGGAACGCCGCCGCATCCATGCCGGACAGCACGATCGAGACGGCCATCAGGGCGGGCGACAGCACCGCGCACCACAGCACGAGCCGTCCGAGCGGATACCATTCGACCTGTTGCGCGGCGCCGTCCTGCGATGCGTCGGACGACCTCGACAGAAGCGCCAGATAGGACAGCACCACAGGAGCGACGGCGACGGAGATCACAAACGACAAGCCCGCCCTGGCGCCGAGGATCGCACCGGCCGCGACCGCGCCGGTGACGCCGCCGATAGCCGCCGTCACGGCACCCATGCTCAGTCCGGCGAGGAAAAGCGGCAGAGGCACGAGGAAGAACATCACAAACGACAGGAACGACACGCGTCCGGTCACGCCGAAAAGCAGCGCCGAAACGAGTCCGCAGCCGATGCCGATGATGGCGAAGTGCTTCATCTCTCAAGCTGTCCCGCTTATTCAGCGGTTAGAGACGGGTCCGGGCCCGTCCCAACCTCTTAATTGGCGCGCCTATTTGATCAGGTAGGGCAGGAGTCCCAGGAACCGGGCCCGTTTGATCGCCTTGGCGAGTTCGCGTTGCTTCTTGGCGGATACCGCCGTGATCCGGCTCGGCACGATCTTGCCGCGCTCCGACACGTAGCGCTGCAGGAGCCGGACATCCTTGTAGTCGATCTTCGGCGAGCTATCGCTCGAAAACGGACAGGTCTTGCGCCGGCGGAAGAACGGCCGGCGGGACGGCGTTTGCTGCATGCTCATGACGCGTCCTCTTTTTTCTCGGTCTGTTGATCTGTGCCGGCTGCATCGGCGCTCTTGGCTTCGGCACCGTTGCCGGCCTTGCGGTCGTCGCTGCGGCCCGGGCGGTCGCCCCGGTCACGGTCACCCCGGTCACGGTCGCCCCGATCACGGTCACCCCGATCACGGTCACCCCTGTCCCGGTCGCCTCTGCCGCCGAAGCCCGGCCGGCGGTCGTCGCGGCCACCCCTGGAGCGCATCATCGCCGAGGGCTCTTCCTCAAGCTCGTCGACGCGCAGGGTCATGAACCGGATGACGTCTTCGTTGAGTTGCATCTGGCGCTCCATCTCCGCCACCGCCGCGTGCGGGGCGTCGATGTTCATCAGCGAATAATGTGCCTTGCGGTTTTTCTTGATCCGGTAGGTGAGGGACTTCAGCCCCCAGTATTCGGATTTGGAGATGGTGCCGCCGTTCTCTCCGACAACGGATTTGAACTGATCCGTCAATGTCTCGACCTGAGCCGAAGACACGTCCTGGCGCACCAGAAACACGTGCTCGTATAATGGCATGTCTGCTAAGCCTTTCCACAATTCCAATGTCCGATGCGCCGGCGCAGAGCCCCTCTTGAGCCCTTGAACAGATGGAAAGGCTCGTAGGAAGGTTCTTCAAAAGAGCGGAAACACGGGAAGCCGGATCCGTTTCAGACCCTGCCGCATGGGCCAGCCCACACGGTCTTCCGTTCAGCCTCCGACCGGAGCTTCGAAGATCGCTGAGGGTTATAAGGAATTTCCGGTCGCAAGCAAGCGGTTTCTCAAAGCCCCGTGCGACCATGCGCGATTTCTGCAATTGGCGATTGTCCGCTTGACAGCCCGGTCCAAATCCGTATCTGTGGCCGCACTTTCCGGACATCTCCCACCGCGCGAAGTAGACACCTCGATGGCGATCGCATTCACATTTCCCGGCCAGGGCAGCCAGCATGTCGGCATGGGCGAGGAGCTCGCCAAGGCGTTCGCGCCTGCGCGCGAAACCTTCCAGGAGATCGACGACGCCTTGTCCCAGCATCTCTCCAAAGTCATGTGGCAGGGCCCGGAAGACGAACTGATACTGACCGAGAACGCCCAGCCCGCGCTGATGGCGGTGAGCCTTGCGGTCATGCGCACGCTTGAACGCGAGGCCGGTCTCGATCTCGGCGCCACGGCGGCCTTCGTCGCCGGCCATTCGCTCGGCGAATATTCCGCGCTCGCCGCCGCCGGTGCGCTGACCGTGGCCGATACCGCGCGCCTGCTCAAACTCCGTGGCCAGGCCATGCAGCAGGCCGTGCCGGTGGGCGAGGGCGCCATGGCGGCCCTGCTCGGGCTCGATGTCGGGCAGGCTTTGGAGGTTGCGCGCGCAGCCGCGCGCGATCAGGTGTGCGACGCCGCCAACGATAACGCGCCGGGTCAGGTGGTCGTGAGCGGCAACAGGGAAGCGGTCGAGCGTGCGGTCGATCTGGCCAAGGAAGCCGGCGCCAAGCGCGCCGTGCTGCTGCCCGTCAGCGCGCCGTTCCACTGCAGCCTGATGCAGCCCGCAGCCGATGTCATGGCCGAGGCGCTGGAAGCCGCCACGTTCGGTGCGCCCGCCGTGCCGCTTGTCGCCAATGTCACCGCCTCGAGCCTGACCGAGCCCGCCGAGATCAGGCAGAAACTGGTCGAACAGGTCACCGGCATGGTGCGCTGGCGGGAATCGGTCGGTTTTATGGTGGAGAACGGCGTGTATACGCTGTACGAGCTCGGTGCGGGCAAGGTATTGAGCGGACTGGCGCGCCGTATCCATCGCGATGCGACCGCGGTGCCGGTCGGCACGCCGGCGGACATCGAAGCGGCGGCTGACGCGTTTTGAGGTGGGAACATGTTTGATCTGTCCGGCAAGTCGGCACTTGTGACCGGGGCGAGCGGCGGCATCGGCGCGGCCATCGCCCGGGTACTGCACGGCCAGGGCGCGGCGGTCGCGCTGTCGGGAACCCGCGAGGATGCGCTCGAGGCGCTGCGCGCCGAGCTCGGCGAGCGCGCGCATGTCTGCGCCTGCAACCTGTCCGATCCGGACGCGGTAGCGGGCCTCGTGTCGGCGGCCGAGGAGGCCATGGGCGCGGTCGACATTCTGGTCAACAATGCCGGCCTCACCCGAGACAATCTCGCGCTGCGCATGAAGGACGAGGAGTGGGAGACCGTGCTGGCGGTCAATCTGACCGCGTCGTTCCGGCTCGCGCGGGCAGCCTTGCGCGGCATGATGAAACGCCGATGGGGCCGGATCATCTCCATAACGTCCGTGGTCGGCGTCACCGGCAATCCGGGCCAGGCGAACTACGCCGCGTCGAAGGCGGGCATGATCGGCATGACCAAGTCGCTTGCCCAGGAAATAGCCAATCGCGGCGTGACCGTGAACTGTGTCGCCCCGGGCTTTGTTTCGACCGCCATGACCGATGCTCTGGGCGATGCCCAGCGTGACGCGATCCTGGCCAGGGTTCCGGCCGGCCGGCTCGGAGAACCGGCCGAAGTCGCTTCGGCGGTGACCTTTCTGGCGAGCGAAGAAGCCGCCTATGTGACCGGCCAGACGCTTCATGTGAACGGCGGAATGGCGATGATTTAGTAAGGAGATCAGGGCATTGGGCGCTTCTGGCCAATGCCCGAAAAGTGTGATAGGAAGCGCCGGGCTTTCCGGGAAACCGGGCTAGAATCCTGGAGGGGGCATTTCAGGCGACCGAACGTTCAGAAACGTTGGACAGAGCTTGACCCTTCGGCGGCGTGTGGAGCCAATACGTAAGACTTGAGGATAACGGATATGAGCGATATCGCAGAACGCGTCAAAAAAATTGTGGTGGAGCATCTTGGCGTGGAGACCGACAAGGTGGCCGAAGCAGCGAGCTTCATTGACGATCTCGGCGCCGACAGCCTTGATACGGTCGAGCTTGTGATGGCGTTCGAGGAGGAATTCGGGATCGAGATTCCAGACGACGCGGCCGAGACGATTCAAACCGTGGGCGACGCGGTGAAGTTCATCGAATCGAATTCTGCTTAACTCCCTCCTCATCGTTTTGGCGGGCACGCGCCCTGGGCACGGGATCGACCGCCGGTCCGGGGTATAATGGGCGTGCCGATTCGCTATTGCATCGGCCGAAAGCGGCGTAACACTGTCAGCGGAGCATCCCAATGCGACGCGTTGTAATCACCGGTACCGGAATGGTCACGCCGCTCGCCTGCGGCGTAGAGGAGACCTGGCAGCGTCTTATTGCCGGGCACAACAGCGCCCGGAAGATCGAGACCTTCGAGGTTTCTGACATTGCCGCCAAGATCGGCTGCCCGATCCCGCGCGGTGACGGCTCCGACGGCACCTACGATCCCGACCAGTGGATGGAGCCCAAGGAGCAGCGCCGCGTCGACGAGTTCATCGTTTACGCCATGTGCGCGGCGGTGCAGGCGATCGAGGATTCCGGCTGGAAGCCCGAAGCCTATGAGGATCAGATCCGGTCCGGCGTGATGATCGGGTCAGGCATCGGCGGTCTGATCGGCATCGAGCAGACCTCGTTGATCCTGGCCGAGAAGGGGCCGCGCCGCGTCAGTCCGTTCTTCATTCCCGGCCGGCTGATCAATCTTGCCTCGGGCTACGTGTCGATCCGCTACGGCCTCAAGGGGCCCAACCACTCGGTCGTCACTGCCTGTTCCACCGGCGCTCATGCCGTTGGCGACGCATCGCGGCTGATCGGGCTCGGAGATGCCGATGTCATGGTCGCCGGCGGCGCCGAAGCCGCCCTGTGCCGGCTCAGCCTGGCCGGCTTTGCGGCCTGCAAGGCGCTGTCCACCCATTTCAACGACGAGCCCGAACGCGCGTCGCGGCCCTATGACAAGGATCGCGACGGCTTCGTCATGGGCGAGGGCGCCGGCGTCGTGGTGCTTGAAGAGCTCGACCATGCACTGGCGCGCGGCGCAAAGATCTATGCCGAGGTCATCGGCTACGGGCTGTCCGGGGATGCCTATCATATCACCGCGCCGTCGTCCGACGGTGACGGCGGCTTTCGTTCGATGCAAGCCGCGGTCGGCCGCGCCGGGATCGGGCCCGGGGACATCGACTATGTGAACGCCCACGGCACATCGACGCCGCTCGGCGACGAGATCGAACTCGGCGCCGTGGAACGTCTGTTCGACGGCAAGGTCGACCACCTCTCCATGTCGTCGACCAAGTCGGCGATCGGGCATTTGCTGGGAGCGGCGGGCGCGGTCGAGACGATTTTTTCAATTCTTGCAATTCGTGATAATGTTGCGCCGCCGACGCTAAATCTTGATAATCCCTCTGTTGGAACCGGCATAGACCTTGTTCCGCATGAAGCAAGAAAAAGGGAGATCAACACAGTGTTGTCAAATTCGTTCGGCTTTGGTGGGACCAACGCCTCGTTGATCTTCCGGCGCTACCAGGACTGATCGCAGACCGAGACCAGCGCCGGGACGGGAGTTTGCCGAGAAAATGACCGGCGAGTTCGATAATCAGGACGACAACCGTCAGCCGCGCATGCCGTTACCGGAGCACCTGAGAGGGCGCGAGGTCGCGGCAGGGCCGGCGGAAATGCGCGCGCCGCAGGACGTGCGTCCGCGTGAAGATGTGCGGGTGCCCGAAGCCAAGGGCCGGCGGCGCAGCATGGTAAGCCGGCTCGGCGGTATGCTGACCGGACTTGCCCTGTTCTGCATTCTGGCGCTCGCAGGCGCTGCCGGAGCCTATTACTACGGCAATGCCCGGTTCGAAGCGCCCGGTCCGCTGGCCGCGGAGAAGTCGATTCTGATCAAGCGCGGGCAGAGCAGCCGGGCGATTGCCGCGGCGCTGGCGCGGGAGGGCTTCATCTCCCATGACAAACTGTTTCTGCTCGGGCTGTTCGTGCACGACGCCAGCGGCAAGCTCAAAGCCGGCGAATACGAGATCGCGGCCGGCACCAGCATGCGCCGCATCATGGACATGCTGGTCCAGGGCAAGGCGATCCAGCACAAGATCACCGTGCCGGAAGGCCTGACCACGATGCAGATCATACGCCGGATCGAGGACCATCCGATCCTTGAGGGCAAGATCGAGCAGGTCGTCGCCGAAGGATCGCTTTTGCCGGACACCTATACCTTCCCGCGCGGCACAACCCGCCAGGACGTCGTAAAGCTCATGCAGGCGGCGCAGACGGCCTTTATGGAGAAGGCGTGGGCGCAGCGCGCCAAGGGCCTGCCGGTGAAGAAGCCCTATGAGGCGCTGATCCTGGCCTCGATCGTCGAGAAGGAAACCGCGCTGGCGCGCGAGCGCGGCAGGGTGGCGGGTGTTTTCGTCAACCGCATGAGACGCCGGATGCGGCTGCAGTCAGATCCGACGATCATCTACGGCCTTGTCGGCGGAAAGGGCTCGCTGAAGCGCCCGCTGACCAAGGCCGACATCGCCAAGGAAACGAAATACAACACCTACCGGATCGACGGTCTGCCGCCGACGCCGATCGCCAATCCGGGCCGGGCCGCGATCGAAGCGGTCCTCAACCCGCCTCGCACCAAGGATATCTATTTCGTCGCCGACGGCACGGGCGGGCATGCCTTCGCGCCGACCCTCAACGAGCACAATCGCAACGTTGCCAACTGGCGCAAGATCGAGCGTGAAAGGCGCAAGGCCGAGAAGGCCAAGGAAGAGGCCGTTGCTGCGGGCTCCTCCGAACCTTCGACCGGTTCGGAGAAAGAGCCGGCGCCTGATACCGCCACGGCCGAAGCCGACACGCCGGCGCCCGCCGCGATCATTACCGAGACCGTACCCCAGACCGGCGCGGACGTGCAGACCGGAACCGTCACGAAGACGCCGGCCGCGGAACCTTCGACCTCGGTCATCGCCAAGACCCAGCCCGGTTGGCAGCACACGCAGATCGAGAAGAACTCCACCCAGGAGCAGCCGCAGCAGCCGGAACAGACGGCCGCAGCAGCGCCGGAACCCGAACCTGCTCCGGCCGTGCCCAGCGGGCCGGCCCTCAGCATCCTGCAGGAAGAGCCCGTCGTACCGCGCAAGAAACCCGAGCCGCAGCCCGCCGCCAAGGATGCGCCGGGGACGGCCGAGCCTGCGCCGCAGCGCCTTGTCCTGAAAAACGTGCCTCTGCCGCGGCCCAAGCCAACACCGCCAGGTCAGCAGTCGAGCCAGGATGACAGCGTAACGGACGACGGTGAAGCGCTGGCCGTCACGACCCCGGAGCCTGATCCGGTGCCGGAAGCGGTGCCGGCCAGGTCGCCCGCGGCGCCGCGACCGGCACTTCAGCCCGGCGCGAACCTGAAATAGTCCCGGTCCGGGATCTCCGTGCGGACATGGAGAAATCTGCGGATTTCATGTAAATTGGGCTGACTGCCGCAACCGATTCTCTCTGCTTCAGGATCGATTCCCGACAATGCCACTGACAAGCATGACTGGCTTTGCCCGCTCCGAAGGCGAACTCAATGGCACCCGGTGGCATTGGGAGGCCCGTTCCGTAAACGGCAAGTCGCTCGATGTCCGGCTGCGCATGCCGCCGGGCTTCGAACAACTCGAACCTGAGGTCAGGGCAGCCGTTTCGAAGCATCTCCGCCGCGGCAACTGCCAGCTTTCGCTTCAGGTCACGCGCGATTTCGCCGCGGGCGAACTGCGCATCAATCAGGCCGCTCTGGACAGCGTCCTCGCGGCGATTGAGAGTATGGCCGGCAGGATCGAGGCGCAGGCGCCCAGTCTGGACGGGCTGCTGGCGATCAAGGGTGTTGTCGAGCTGAGCGACACGGACGAGGACGAGGAGACGGTTTCCGCGCGCAACGCCGCCATTCTGCGCGATCTGAATACAGCGCTTGCGGCACTGGCAGAGGCGCGCCGCGAAGAGGGACAACGGCTGGAGAGCGTCGTCGGCCAGCATGTCGACGCGATCGCGCTGCTGAGCGAGCAGGCGCGTGACTGTCCGGCGCGCAAGCCGGACGCGATCCGCGCCAGGCTCAAGGACCAGATCGAGCGGATTCTCGAGCAGTCATCCGCCTTCGATGAAGAGCGGTTGCACCAGGAAGCGGTTCTTCTGGCGGCCAAGGTCGATGTACAGGAAGAACTCGACCGGCTGTTCGCGCATGTGTCGGCGGCACGCGATCTGCTGGAAAAAGACGAGGCGGTCGGGCGCCGTCTGGATTTTCTGACCCAGGAGTTCAACCGCGAGGCCAACACCCTTTGCTCCAAGGCCAATGACCCCGCGCTGACGGGAATCGGCCTTGAGATGAAATCGGTGATCGATCAGATGCGCGAGCAGGTGCAGAACGTTGAGTGACGCCCACCCGACGTCCCAAATCGACCGGCGCGGACTGATGCTCGTCCTGTCGTCGCCGTCGGGCGCCGGCAAGACCACACTGTCGCGCCGTCTGATGGCCCGCGACCGAAACCTGGTCATGTCGGTCTCGGTGACGACCCGGCCGCCGCGGCCGGGCGAAAAAGACGGGTCGGACTACTATTTCCTGAGCGTGCAGGAATTCGACAGGCTGCTCGCCGAGGACGGGCTGCTCGAATGGGCAGAAGTGTTCGGCAACCGCTACGGGACACCCAGAAAACCGGTCGAGGAGGCTCTGGCCGAGGGCCGCGACATGCTGTTCGACATCGACTGGCAGGGCACCCAGCAGCTGGCCGGCAAGATGGCGGCCGACCTGGTGCGTATCTTCATTCTGCCGCCGACGGCGGAGGATCTGCGCCAGCGTCTGATCCAGCGCGCCGAGGATTCCTTCTCCGAGATCGCCAAACGCATGGCCGAGGCGGCGAGCGAGATCAGCCACTGGGCGGAGTACGACTACGTGCTGATCAATGACGATCTCGAACGCTGCGATCGGGCGATCTCGTCGATTCTGCACGCCGAACGGCTGCGCCAGAACCGTCGGACAGGCCTGTCCGACTTCGTGCGCGGCCTTCAGGACAGCCTGTAACGCGCGGCGGTGCTCAGGGGGTGAGAACCACCCGCCCAAGGACATCTCCGTGCCGCAGATCGTCAAGCGACGTGTTCGCCTGATCGAGCGGCCTCAACTCCACCGGGATCGGCGCGACCTTGCCGGCACGCACGAGGTCGAGCATTTCTCGCGCCTCGTTGAGTGAGCCGACGAAGCTGCCGATGATCGACAGCGCCTGCAGCGGGAACATTGGCACGGGAATTGAGAACTTGCCGCCCAGAAGCCCGACAACGACCACGGCGCCGCCCTTTCGCACAATGCCGTGCGCGAAGGTCAACGAGGCGGCCGCACCGACGAAGTCGACCGATGCCGCCACGCCGCCGGTGGCCTTGAGCACGGCCTTTCTGGCGCCGTCGTCGGCCGGGTCGAACACATGCGCGGCGCCTGCCTCGAGCGCGGCCTCCCGCTTGGCCGGATCGATATCGGCGGCCAGGATCTCGGTGTCGTAGAGCGCCCGTGCGAATTGCAGGCCCATCATCCCGACGCCGCCCAGCCCGACGATCATCAGCGGGCCTTCGGCGCAATGCGGCGCCACTTTCTTCAGGGCGCTGTAGGCGGTGAGGCCGGAGCACATATAGCTGCCCGCAAGCGTCGGATCGAGCCCCTGTGTGCTCATCAGGCATCGCGGATGCGGCACCAGCACATGGGTTGCATAGCCGCCGTCGACGGTGATGCCCAGATGGTTGGTCACGTCGCACAGATGCTCGTCGCCGCGCAGGCACAAGGTGCAGGCGCCGCAGCCGATCCACGGGTAGACGGCGTAGTGCTGGCCGAGCTCGATGCCCGTCACATCCGGGCCCACGGCCTCCACGGTGCCGGCAATCTCGTGGCCGAGCGTGAACGGCAGTTCCCGTCCGGCGCGGACGTCCAGCTGCCTGCCGTCGCCCAGATCGAAATGACCGTCATGTATATGGATGTCGCTGTGGCATACGCCGCAATGGCTGACGCGCACCACCACCTCGCTGCCCTCGGGCGTCGGCGTGTCGGCATCGGTTTCGGTCAGCGGCTCCCCGTATTCCACCATGGACTGGCGTTTCATTTTTTTCTCCTCGTTTTGATCGTTCAGTCCTTATCACGTTCGATCTGTTCAAGACAGGCGGCCAGACGGCAAAATCCGGCAATATCGACCTGCTCGGCGCGTTCGGTCTGCGCAATGCCGGCGGCGTCCAGGAGGGCCACGGGGTCGGTGCCGAGCGCCTTGAGGCTCGAGCGCAGCATCTTGCGTCTCTGGCCGAACGCGGCCGCCGTTACCCGTTCCAGGTCGCGCAGCCGGCATCCGGGCCCGGGCTCCGGTTTGGGCGTGAGCCGGACCAGGCTGGACATCACCTTGGGCACCGGCGTGAAGGCGCGGCGGTCGATGTCGAACATCCGGCTCACATCCGCCCGCCACTGCGCCAGCACACTGAGCCGGCCATAGGCCTTGCCGCCCGCCGCGGACGCCAGCCGGTCTGCGACCTCGCGCTGAAACATGAGCGTCATGGAGCGGTACCACGGCGGCCACGGCTCGACCGTCAGCCACCGTGTGACCAGCGCGGTCGCGATGTTGTAGGGCAGGTTGGCGACGATGCAGGTGTCGCCGTCGGCATAGTGCGAGAGATCGAGGCCCAGCGCGTCGCCCTCTACGATCTCCAGATGTCCGGGCCAGGCGCCGGCGATCTCTTCCAGGGCAGGCAGGCATCTGCGGTCCTGTTCGACCGCAATCACCCTGCGCGCGCCGTTGTCGAGCAGGCTTCTCGTCAACCCGCCAGGCCCCGGGCCGACTTCGATCACGCACATGCCGTCAAGCGGTCCCGCGGCGCGGGCGATCTTGTCGGTCAGGTTCAGATCGAGCAGGAAGTTCTGACCCAGCCGCTTGCGCGCGCCGAGATCGTAGCGCCTGATCACGTCGCGCAGCGGGGGCAGGCGGCCGGTCACCCGATCAGGCCGTGCGGCCGTGGGCCGCCATCCTTGCAGCCATCTCCAGCGCGGCGATCAGGCTTCTGGCATCGGCCAGGCCGCGCCCGGCAATATCCAGCGCCGTGCCATGATCGGGCGAGGTGCGCACGAAGGGAAGGCCGAGGGTGCAGTTGACGCCTTCCTCGAAGCCGACCGTCTTGACCGGGATCAGCGCCTGATCGTGATACATGCACAGGGCCGCATCGTAGCGCGTGCGCGCCTTTGCATGGAACATGCTGTCGGCCGGCAGCGGGCCCGCGACATCGATGCCGGCGGCCTTCAGCCGCGCGATGGCGGGAGCGATAATGGTCGCCTCCTCGGTCCCCATCGTGCCGTCCTCGCCCGCATGGGGGTTGAGGCCGGAGATCGCAAGGCGGGGCCGGTTCAGGCCGAAGAAGCGGCCCAGGTCGGCGTTCACGATCGTCGCCGTTTCGACGATGAGGTCGGCCGTCAGGGCGGCGATCGCGCAGGCCAGGGACATGTGGATGGTGATCGGCACGGTCCGGAAACCACCGACCGCCAGCATCATGACGGGCGTCGCGCCGCCGCCTGCAAGTTCGGCCAGGAACTCGGTGTGGCCAGGATGCGCGAAGCCGGCGGCGTAAAGCGCGGATTTGTGGATCGGGCAGGTGACCACACCGCCGGCGGATCCGTCCGCGGCCATCTTGACGGCCAGTTCGATGGCGCCGATGGTGCCCGAGGCGTTGGCCGGGGACGGCGTGCCCGGTTTGGCCGGTTCGGCGAGTTCCACGCGCCTGACCGGCAGGGCGTCCGCCCAGCAGGCGATCGCCGTGTCGGCGCAGTCTGTCTCGTTCACCGTCAGGTCGAACCCGAGCGTCGTCGCGGCATCATGCAGGGGTGACGGATCGCCAACATAGATGAATGGGGGAATGGCCTGCCTGTGCCGTGCGTTCCACGCTTTGAGCGCGATTTCAGGCCCGATGCCCGACGGCTCGCCCATTGTGAGGGCCAATGGAACGCTGGAGGCTGACATGACTTGGGCGGGTCCTTAAGACCGCAGGCCGTCATCCTTGTATTCAATCACCGCGTCGCGCCTCAGGTCGGACAGAAACTGCGCGCCGATCCTGTCGAACTTCCGGTACAGCAACTGCTGCTCGACGGATTCCTTAGTGATCTTCGGCGCCTCGACGACCTTGCGCTCGCAATAGGCGATGATGATGATGCCCTGCGGCGCAGGGCCGGGGCCGACGGCTCTGCCCGGACCCGCCCTGTCGAGCGCCTTTCTCAGGTCCTTGGGCACCGATTCACTCGGCACGGTCTGCGAGCGCTGGAGCTTGACGTCGAATATGCCAGAGGCCGCCTGTTTCGCGCGGCTGCATCCCTTGAAACGCTTGATGATCCGGTGGGCCTCGGTCAACCGCGTGCGGCGAAGGGCCTCCGTCGCGTTCTTCTGCAGAGGCAGTATGATCCGCTTCAGCACGTAGAATTTCTGGGATTTGCCCGGGTTCGCCGCGACACGCTGATACTCGCGGTCAACGTCGGCCGTTTCGACCTGGATGCGCCGGCCGAAGCGGGCCTGAACCACGCGCCGCCAGGACAATGAGGACTCGATCTCTTTCTTGATCGTGCTGACCGCGACGCCGCCGGACTTGAGACGCGACGTCCAGGCCTGCTGGGTGATACCCGCCCGACTCGCCATGTTGGTCAAGCTGCGCTCGACATCATTCGGCTTGACGGTCAGCTTGAGCCGCTTCGCTTCCTGGCGCTTTAATGTGTTTTCCACCAGCTGCTTAAGCGCCGCCTTGCGCTGCTGCTGAGCGCTGCCTCTGGCGCTGCTCAGGGTCTTGTTCATTTTGACCCGCTGAGACAGGTCGTATTCCGATATCGGTTCGTCATTGACGATCGCGATAAGCCGGCCGGACCCTTGTGCCAAGAGAGGGGCGGTGCCGGCGGGCGCGACCAGCATCAGCAGGCCGAGACAGACGATGGCAAGCCGGCCGTAGGGGCCGAGTGCGGATTGGGTTGCGGAGGGGAATGGCAGGTTCATGTTCATCTTATCAACATAGCCGTAAAGACGATTATTCGTCGGTCGGGGCGAGGCCGGGCCGGCGGGCATAGATACCCTAATCCAGGTTCGTCCCGACTCTGGCGCCGCCCAAGGTTTTGAAAACCACATTGAACGTCAGGCTCTGATCTGCGACCGCGTCCCGGTCGCTGGTGAAGTTCTCCGAATATATGATCTCCGCGGTGAAGCAGTCACAGTTGAACCGCAAGCCGATGATGTTCTTGATTTGCTGATCCGTCTCGATGTCATAGCGGAGACCGCCGAAAACATCCCACGTCTCATCGAGCGCAAGGGTGGCGAACGCGGTGACCTGTTCCTGCGGCGCGCGTCCGAAGCCCGGTGTCGGTTCGAGGGCCGATGCCTCGATGTCCGTATATGTTGCGGCGACATCGAACGGTCCGACATGAGCCTGGACGCTGATATCATGGCGCTGAACATCCAGCGTTCTCTCATCGAACCTTATGAGAGAGGTGAACATGAGACTTTCGATCGGCTGCAGTGCGACAGAGGCGACGAAATCGGATCTGTTCGTCTCGAGACCGGTCCCAAGCGCGGTGTCAAAGCTGTTTTCTCCGGCGATGTGAAAGGTCTCGCCGAAGCTTGTCCGGACAAATGCGCCGGTGTCGAAAAGCATGGTGTAGTTGAAGCCGACATTCGCCCGCGTGCCGCCCTCGTAGCGGTCGATGCCGGTGAACTTGCTGCTGAGAAACAGGTTGGTGGTATCGAACTCAAACTGGACGCTGTCGTCATTCGGCAGGCCGTCGGTATCTGATTCGTCGGCCGCGGCGATCAACTGACCGACCGGCTCGAACACGTGCTGCACACCGTTTGTCTGGTTTACGAACGGCCATCTGAAATCGAGCCCGGCGCGCGGCAGCACGCGGCCGATGGTCTCGCTGTCGCGAAAGCCGCCGGGCACGGTCACGTCGGGCACGTTGTCGACCACGTAGACGTCGCCACGCACGCCGACGAAGGGCGTGACCACATGGCCATAGCTGTTGACCATGCGGCGCTGCCAGTGGACGTCGGTGCTAACTCTGGCGGAATCCGCGCCGAGGTCGCGGATAAGATTGAAGATACGGGTGTCGAAGCCCAACTCACCGCCGAGGATGGGGTCGGCATAGGTGTAGCTGTGACGGATGAACGGCAGTGCCTGGGCGGCGGTGCTGTTGTCGTCGGATTCCAGCAGTCCCCGGAAGTGATACCCCTTGGCCGTGAAGTAGTTTCGATCCTGAATGCCGTCGACATAGACCTGTGACACCAGATCGGTGCGGTCGTCGATGTCGTAGCGCCGCATGAACGTATCGTCCGATGTGGCGGTGACGTCCCACCCCCATTGCCAGTTTCTGGAGACGTCGAAATGACCCTCGGTGCGCACGCTGCCGCGCCAGCGTGTGTCGCCCGGCGGACGAATATCGGTATCGAGCTGATAGATGCCCGCCAGATCCACCTTGTAGGAGCCGTCGGACAGGCGGTGCCTCCAGTCGGCCTGGCCGAGCACGCCCTGTCTCGTGGTCACCACGGGACGCAGCGTGACGTCGTAGTTCGGCGCCAGGTTCCAGAAATAGGGAATCTCCATACCGAAGCCGTAGACGCCGGATGACTGGTAGCTCGGCGTGAGGAAGCCCGAACGCTTGTTCACGGTCGGGTCGGCGTGGGAGAACTCCGGGAGCCACAGCACCGGCGTGCCGAAGATCTCGAAGGTCATGTCTTCGTGGTAGATCGTGCCTTCGTCCTGGACATGCCGCGCCCGCTTGGAGCGGATCTGCCACAGCGGGTCGTTGTCCTTGTCGACGCAGTCGTTGCAGCGCGAGTAGACCACGTTGTCGAAGACCTGGACATTTCCGTCCCGGCGCACACCGCGGTCCGCGGTCAACCATGCCTGGTTCGTGAACATGATCCTGAGATAGTCCACGAAGCCCTTGCGGAAGCGGTCGCTGAGCTGGACCTTCTTGGCGCGCACCACATTGCCGTTGGGCTCGCGGAAATAAACGTCGCCCTCGGCCGTCAGCTTGTCCGAGCGCGGGTCGTAGATGACCTTGTCGGCAATCAGCTTGTACGGGCCGAAGTCGATGATCACGTCGCCCGACGCGACCGCGATGCCGGTGTCGCGGTAATGGGTCAGCCGGTCGGAGCGAACCTTGATCGGCGCGTTCTTGCCGGGATTTTTGGTAACCGGTTTGACGAAATCGTCCTGGTTGTCCTCGTCGTGAAATGCGAGCGCCCCAGGAAGCGGCAGCAGCAGTAAGACACCCAGAAGCAGCAGGGCGGCAGCCGACCATGATCGCCGGTGGGCACCGGGATGTCGCCGCCTGACTTGGTGAATGTCTGCCACCATCAAAACAGCGCTGGCCCTGCCTGGCTCAGCTTCCCCCTTCTGGTCTTCAGCAACGCCAAAAAGCACACCTCGCGGACTTGGTTTGAAGGCCTGCCATTTCAAAAATACGAACGGGGCCGACACTGCACCACCATTGCCGGCAGGAACCCGCCCGGGACTCACACGTTTCCGGCCCGCCTGAGCCAACCCCACAGACGGCACCTCAACGTGCGCACTCTAGCCTGAGTTGGTCCGGCAAGGCTAGTAGATTTCATGGACTTTTGGACCCTGAATGCCGTTGATTGGCTTGGATTTTTCGAATTTTCCTTAAGCGCTGTAAATGTGGCCGTTGCAAGACCGAATAGGGGTAATGTCGGAGCGAATCAGCCGCCCGATGACAAGCTGTCGTGACGCGCTGATTCGCGGCAAGGTTGGCGCCCGTCTCCTGCGCTCGTTCGGCGTCTCGCGGACTTGTCGGAGCCGGCCGGCAAACCGGTTCCGGGCCGGTGCACGCGGCCGTGAGTTGATCCTGCGTGGCGTTGTCTATATTACAGCGTGTTTCATTCAGGGCCACCTGCCGCCGGCGCGCGCATTGCCGGAGATAACCGAAGCGGCGGCACATCCCGGACAAGCGGAAAGAGGCGTTTCATGGATATCAAGTTTGCGGGTTTATCGGCTCCGAAGAACGGCGCCCTGGCGCTGACCGTTGCGGAAGAGGCCGCGCTGGGCGGTTTCGGTTCGGATCTCGACGCCATGACCGGAGGCCATCTCACGCGGGCAATGGATCTGGCGGAGTTCAAGGGCAAGCGCGACAGCGTTCTCGAACTGGTGGCGCCGTCGGGCGTTGATCTCGAACGTCTTTTCCTGGTCGGCATCGGAGATCCGAAAGAGCTCGGGGCATATGATCTGGAAAAGCTCGGCGGCGCGATCGCCGGAAGGTCGGGCGGCGTCAAGTCGAAGAAGCTCGCGCTCGCCGTCGACAGCCATGACGGTTGCGCGGTGACGCCGGCACAAGCGGCGGCGCTCATGGCGTCGGGTTTCAAGCTGCGCAGTTATGTGTTCGACAAATACAAGTCGAAAGCGTCGGACAAGAACGGCAACAACAAGCCTTTGGCCGCCGTCACCGTGCTCACGGAACAGGCGGCCGCGGCGCGCAGGGCGTTTGCCGATCTGGGGGCCATCGCGGACGGCGTCCATCTGGCTCGCGACCTGGTCAACGAGCCCGCCAATATTCTTTATCCCGACGAGTTCGCCAAGCGCGCCAAGAAGCTCACCAAGCTCGGCGCCAAGGTTGACGTGCTGACCGAAAAGGACATGGAGAAGCTTGAAATGCATGCGCTTCTCGGGGTCGGTCAGGGCTCGGTGCGCGACAGCCGTCTGGCGGTGATGCACTGGATGGGCGGCAAGAAGGGCGAGGCGCCGGTTGCTTTTGTCGGCAAGGGCGTGACCTTCGACACCGGCGGCATATCCCTCAAACCCGGCGCCGGCATGGGCGACATGAAGGGAGATATGGGCGGTGCGGCCTGCGTCACCGGGCTGATGCACGCGCTCGCCGCGCGCAAGGCCAAAGTCAACGCCATCGGGGTCATCGGCCTGGTCGAAAACATGCCCGATGCCGCCGCCCAGCGGCCCGGCGACATCGTCGGCTCCATGTCGACGCAGACCATCGAGATCCTCAACACGGATGCCGAAGGGCGTCTCGTGCTCGCCGATGCGCTGTGGTACACACAGGACAAGTTCAAGCCGAAATTCATGATCGATCTGGCGACCCTGACCGGCGCCATCCTGGTTGCGCTCGGCAAGGAACATGCCGGCATCTTCTCGAACGATGACGATCTCGCCGGCCAGCTTTACGAGGCCGGCCAGGCGACCGGCGAGAAGGTCTGGCGTCTGCCCCTCGGCAAGGCCTATGACAAGCTGATCGACACGCCCAACGCCGACATGAAGAACATCGGAGGCCGCAATGCCGGCTCGATCACCGCGGCCCAGTTCCTCCAGCGTTTCGTCAACGACGTCCCGTGGGTGCATATCGATATCGCCGGAACGGCGATGGAGTCGCCCAAGACCGAGATCAGCCAGGGCTGGGCGTCGGGCTATGGCGTGCGCCTGCTCAACCGGCTGGTGGCGGACAACTTTGAGGGCTGAGCCCTGACCGAAATCCTGTTCTATCATCTCGAGCGCCAGCCGCTCGAACGCGTGCTTCCGACCTTGCTCGAGAAAAGCCTTGAGCGTGGCTGGCGGGCGGTGGTCCAGGCCGGCACCGCGGAACGCGCCGACGCGCTCGACGCGATACTGTGGACCTATCGCGAGGACAGCTTTCTGCCGCACGGCACCGCCGCCGACGGCAATACCGACATGCAGCCGGTGTTCCTGACCGACGGCGAGGAGAACCCGAACGGCGCGCAGATCAGGTTCTTCGTCGACGGCGCGACCTCCAGCGAAGTGGCGCCCTACGAGCGCGCGGTCTATCTGTTCGACGGTCATGACGAAGAGGCGGTGGCCGGCGCGCGCAAGATCTGGACAACGCTCAGGGACGCCGGCCATGAGGTGACCTACTGGCAGCAGAGCGAGCATGGCAAATGGGAGAAGAAGGCATGAGCGACAGGCTCCGCTACAGACTGCTCACCGGCCCCGACGACGCGACCTTCTGCGAACGGGTTTCGGCCGCCCTTGACGACGGTTATGAACTCTACGGTTCGCCCGCGATAAGCTTCGACGGCACCCGAGCGGTCGTCGCCCAGGCGTTGATCCTGCCAAAAGCGGACGGCGGCGACTGACGCATCCGGCGCTTGGCGCCTTACTCATTCCGGCAAGAGACCCATGACCTGGATAAGAACCATTCCGTTCGATGAAGCCAAGGGGCGCCTGCGGACGCTGTACGACCGCATCAGAGCGCCCGGCGGCCAGATCGACAACATCATGGCGGCGCACAGTCTTCGCCCGCACAGCATGGAAGGGCATATGGCGCTCTACAAGAACGTGCTGCATCACAACGCCAACACCCTGCCCAAATGGTTCCTCGAAGCGGTCGGACTTTATGTCAGCCTGCTCAACGCCTGCGACTATTGTGCCGAGCACCATTTCGCCGGCATGGCCCGCCATCTGGAGGACGACGGCAGGGCACGGGCGATCCGTGCCGCGCTCGAAGCCGGCACGCCGGACGACGCCTTCACCGGCGCGGAGCTCGAAGCGCTGCGTTACGCCCGCGCCCTCACCGTCGCGCCCGCCTCGCTCGGCGAAGCTGAGGCCGACGCGCTGCGCGGCGCCGGCTACGCGGACGGCGAAATCCTGGAGCTCAATCAGGTGACCGCCTATTTCGCCTATGCCAACCGAACCGTGCTCGGCCTCGGCGTGACCACGCAGGGGGAGACGCTCGGCCTGTCGCCGGGCGACAGCGAGGATCCGGACAACTGGACCCACGACTGAGTGCACCGGATCGGACTCTAAGAAATTTTATTACGTAAAATCAATGGTTTAACTCATGTTCGTGCTTGGCACAGGCATCTCATCGCGATGCTCTAGTCGGTCAGCAGGTACCCTGTGCGTGACGCCATCGGCTCGGTGCCCTGGATCTTGGCAATGACGGTGCCGGGGCGGACGATTTTGGTCAGGCAGCGGGTGAACAGGCGCCCGGATGTGTTCGCATGGACCGGCGTTCGGCAGGTCTGAGCGTCGTTGGACGAGACGTCCACGACCTCCGCGATCAGATCGCCTGCCGAGACCTCGGCGACAAGCTCCTGTTTGAACGCGACGATCCCCGCTGCCGGGCTAGCGACGATGTCGGTGGCTTCGAACGGAGCGGCAACGCAGCTCAAGTTGGGTGG
>JBPCWF010000779.1:0-8848 GCA_051009775.1 Hyphomicrobiales bacterium
TTGTCCGGCACGACCTTTACAGGAGCGTCGTCGCCTTCGACCACAGGGATCGGGGCTTCCCTGCTGTCGCCCAGACCCTGCTGGTAGATGTAGAACAGGCCGGCGCCGATCACGGCAACACCGATCAGCGATCCCAAGATCAGAAACGGACCGCGGCTTTTCGGCTGGTATTCCTCGTATGGCTGGTCGAATTCCTGGTAGTCGTCCTCGTCATACTCCCGATATCCGGCCTGACGTCCGGCGGGATCCTCGGCGTCATACTGATATTCGCGGGCATAACGCTGGTCGACGTCGGCCAGTTCGCGCGCATGGGCGCCGCGATAGGGCGTGTCGTCATAGTCCCGATACTGCGGCGGCTGTTCCGGCGGTATGTAGCTGTCGGCAACCGGCGGTTCGGCGCGATAGGCGCGCTCGTCGCGCGGCGGAGGATCGTAGGCGGGACGCCGCGCCGGTTCATAGTCGCGCGCCGGCGGCAGGTCTGCGTAGCCCGCACCTTCAGCACCGCGATCGTGGTCATAGCTGCGCTCCGACAGACGCTGGCGCATACCGCTGGACAAACGGTCGAGGCGCGAACTCACGACGCCCGCGCGCTCGGCGGTATAGTCCCGATCCGCTTCCGGTCGCGGCGCGGGATCCGCCGGCTCGTCTTTTTCCCAGCTGAAGCGGCGCTCGCTGCGCTCACCCGTATCGCCCGGCAGGAGCGGATTGCGGCCCTTGCTCTCATTGCCGGACCACGAAGAGCCCGACGGGGGCTCGCGTTCGAGGCCCCGGCCGAAGCCTGCGCCGGAACGGAACCCGCCGCCTTCACGCGAGGATGGCGTGTCCGATGCCGCCGGATCCGAATCGTAGCGTGACGGTTTCAGATCGTCCAGGCTCGAACGCTCGCGTCCGGACGAAAACAGCCCGCCTCTCTTGCCGCCAGGGGCGTCCGAAGAAGACGTGTCACGGTCGTCGTCAAAGAGCCGGGAACCGTAGCTGCCCCCTCGGTCCGACTGGCGGCTGTCGTCGCGCTCAGGCGGCTCGTCCGAGAACAAGCGGCTGTCGTCGTCGTCCCTCGACCCGTATCTGGGTGAATCCTTATCCATAGCGATGTCCGCTATCTCATTTCTTCCACCGGGACCACCCCTAAGATCCCTAGTCCGTTAGCCAGTACGTAACGCACCGCCCGCAACAATGCGAGCCGTGCCCCGGTGCAATCTGAGTTGGCCTCATCAATAAAACGCAATTGCGGCGACTCTTTGCCTCGATTCCACAGCGCGTGAAACGTGCTGGCGAGCTCATATAGGTAGAATGCGATACGATGCGGTTCATGTGACACCGCGGCCCCCTGCACAACCCTCGGATAGTCCGCAATTCGCCTGATTATCGCAATCTCTGCCTCGTCTTGCAAAAGATTAAGAGCATTCTTCGTTAATGCGCCATCGTCCATAGCCCCAAAACCCCAGATTTCCGCCGCATTGCGGAACACGGAACAGATTCGCGCGTGCGCATACTGTACATAGAATACAGGATTCTCTCTAGATTGTTCAGTTACTTTCTCGAAGTCGAATTCCAGAGAGGCGTCGTTTTTCCGGAACAGCATGATGAAGCGAATCACGTCGGGACCGACCTCATCGACCAATTCGCGCAAGGTGACGAACGTTCCAGCCCGCTTGCTCATGCGCACGGGCTGGCCGCCACGGAATAATTTGACCAGCTGACAGAGCCTTACCACCACTTCGGCATCACCGCCGCTGATCGCGCTGGCAATCGCCTTCAGACGCTTGACGTAGCCACCATGATCGGCCCCGAGCACGTAAATCATCTGCTTGAAGCCGCGCTCAAATTTGTTGTGGAAATAAGCAACGTCGGAGGCGAAATACGTGTAGCTGCCGTCCGATTTGATCAGTGGACGGTCGATATCGTCACCGAACGCGGTCGCCCTGAACAGGGTCTGCTCGCGATCCTCCCAATCCTCCGGCACCTGCCCTTTGGGCGGCGGAAGGCGGCCTTCGAACACCAGGCCCCGGCCGCGCAGTTCTTCTATGGTAACAGCCACATCGCCGTCGGCGCCATGCAGCGAGCGCTCCGAGAAGAACACGTCAAATTCGATGTTCAGGGACTTCAGATCATCGCGAATGACATCCATCATCGCGTCTATGGCAAAATCGCGAATGATCGGCAGCCACTGCTGTTCCGGCATGTCCGCGAGCGCGCCGCCATGGATGTCGACCAGCTGTTGGGCGACCGGGATCAGGTAAGGCGCGGGATAGAGGCCGCTCGGGATCTCCCCGATATCCTCGCCGAGTACCTCGCGATAGCGCAAATGCACCGAGCGCGCGAGCACGTCGACCTGGGCGCCGGCGTCGTTCGTGTAATATTCGCGGGTGACGTCATAGCCGGCATATTCCAGCAAACGCGCCAGCGCGTCGCCGAACACGGCCCCCCGGCAATGGCCGACATGAAGCGGGCCGGTCGGGTTGGCGGAGACATACTCGACATTGACCGGCATATGGGCGCCGACATTGACCCGGCCATAGTCCTGCTTCTGCTCGAGCACGGCGGCGACCACCTTGGGCCAGACTTCGGGCGTGAGCGTGAGGTTGATGAAGCCGGGACCGGCAATGTCGACGCCCGCGACGAAGGCGCGTGCGCGCAGACGCCCGGCCAGGGCGTCCGCGATATCGCGCGGCTTCGCCCCGGCGGGCTTGGCCAGCACCATGGCCGCATTGGTGGTGACGTCGCCGTGCGATGCATCGCGCGGCGGCTCGACCGAGATCCGGGTGAGATCCAGGCCGTCCGGCAACACCGCATCGGCCACCAGCTCGGAGATCGCGTGGCCGACTTCCGCCGTGAAATGCTCAAAAATGTCCAAAATCTTCGACTCCCGCAGGGGTCCCTCGGGCGGACTATCGGAAAAGCGGATCGACGTCAAACAAACGCTTGTGTTGTTCCATGGCATAGCGGTCGGTCATACCGGCGATAAAGTCGCAGATGTGCCGCGCCCGCTTGGTTTCACTCATGGTTTTGGCGGTGGGCCGCCACTCCGGCGGCAGCGCGTCTGTGTCCGCACTGAACGCTTCGTAGAGATCGCAGATGATGCGCTGCGCGCGCGCCATGACGTCCAGAACCCGCTCGTGGCGGTACATGCGCTCGAACAGAAAGGCTTTCAACGTTCCGCTGGCTTCGGTCATTTTTCCCGAAAGCGCCACGACCGGCCGGTCGAGCGCGCGGATATCGTCGGGCGAGGCCGGTTCATGGGCCTCGAGCCGCCGTCCGGTCTCTTCCAGCACGTCATTGACCATGCGCGATATCAGCCGCCGCACCGTTTCGTGGACAAGACGCGGGCGTTCCAGGTCGGGATAGAGTTTCAGCACCTCGCCAAGGGCGTCGCCGGCGAGCGGCACGTCTCCCAGGTCGATGATGTCGAACAGTCCGGCCCGCAGGCCATCGTCGATATCGTGCGCGTTATAGGCGATATCGTCGGACAGGGCCGCGACCTGCGCCTCGGCGGAGGCAAAGCTGTCGAGCCGGAGATCGGCGGAGCCCGCAAAGTCGCTGATCGCTTCGGGAAGTCCGGTCTCCGCATAGGCGCCGATCGGGTTGCCGTCGGGGCCGACCAGCGGGCCATTGTGCTTGACCAGCCCTTCCAGCGTCTCCCAGGTGAGGTTCAGGCCGTCGAACTGGGCGTAGCGCCGCTCGAGCCGGGTGACGATGCGCAGGCTCTGGGCATTGTGATCGAAGCCGCCATGGCTGCGCATGCAGCGGTCGAGCGCGGTTTCGCCGGCATGTCCGAAGGGCGTATGGCCGAGATCGTGGGCGAGCGCGAGTGCTTCGGTCAGATCCTCGTCGAGCGCGAGCGTCCGCGACAGCGCACGGGCGACCTGGGCGACCTCCAGACTGTGGGTCAGCCGGGTGCGGAAATGGTCGCCCTCATGGTAGACGAAGACCTGGGTCTTGTGTTTCAGACGGCGGAACGCGGTCGAGTGGACGATCCGGTCGCGGTCGCGCTGGAACACCGAACGCTGCGCCGTTTCCGGTTCTTCCACGAATCGGCCGCGACTCGCGCCGGCATCGCAGGCATAAGCGGCAAGGGAACGCTTGGGATCGCCCGTCATGCGGCCGGTCCTATACGATTTGGACGGGTTTGGACAGGAATTGACAATCCATGAGGACCTCATAAATAACATGCACTATAATAGCTAAGCTACGAACTCTGAGCCTGGGATCGAATATGAACACCGAAACCGTAACAGTGAGCGACAGCGCGGCGCGCCGGATCGCGGAAATCGTCGCCACGGAAGCCGACAAAAAGATGCTTCGGGTCACCGTATCGGGCGGCGGATGTTCCGGCTTTCAATACGGCTTCGAGCTCGACAGCACGGCGAACGAGGATGATCTCGTGATCGAAAAGCAAGGCGCCACGGTGCTGATCGATTCCATGTCCTTGATGTATATGGAGGGCTCGGAGATCGATTTTGTCGACGACCTGATCGGCGCCGCGTTCCAGATCAAGAACCCGAACGCAACGGCAGCGTGCGGCTGCGGCACAAGCTTCTCGATCTGACGCCGCCATGGCGTTCGCAATCAATCCCCTGGTCGACCGGGTGCTCGAGCCACCGACCGCGGAGACGCGGTCCTGGGTGGCGAGCGGCGCCTATAATCGCGACCTGCCCCTGATCGATGCGTCCCAGGCGGTGCCGAACTATCCGCCGGCACAGGAGCTCATGGAGCATCTGGCCGAGGCGGCACTGGAGCCGGAGACCGCATTCTACACGCCGATCCTGGGCATCGAGCCGTTGCGCGAGGCGCTGGCGGCCGACCTTTCGAGGGGATACGGCGCCGCCATCGACGCCGGCAATGTGGCGATCACGAACGGCGGCAATCACGCTTTCTGCATGGCGCTTCTGGCGCTGGCCGCCCCGGGTGACGAGGTGATCCTGCCCTCGCCGTTCTATTTCAATCACCAGATGTGGTTCGAGATGCAGGGCATCGCCGCGCGGTCCCTGCCCTGCCGCGAGACGGCGGAAGGCCTTGTGCCGGAAGTCGAGGAGGCCGAAGCCCTGATCGGCGAACGCACGCGCGCGATCGTGCTGGTGTCGCCGAACAACCCGACAGGCACGATCTACTCGGCGGCGCGCCTGAAAGGGTTTTACGACCTCGCCCGCCGCCACGGCCTGGCACTGGTCGTCGACGAGACCTACAAGGACTTCCTGCCCGACGGCGGCGCGCCGCACGACCTGTTCCGGGAGCACGACTGGCAGGACGTCTTCGTGTTGCTCTACAGCTTCTCCAAGGTCTACAGCCTGACCGGTTACCGGGTCGGCGCCCTGGCCGGCGGCGACCGGTTCATGGCTGCCATCGGCAAGATCGCGGACACGCTGACCATCTGCCCGCCGCATATCGGCCAGCGCGCGGCGCTCTACGGGCTGACCCACCTCAGGGACTGGACCGAGGACAAGCGCGCCGACCTGCTTGAGCGCCAGGGCGTGCTGCGCGCGGCGTTCTCATCCCACGCGCCGCCGTTCCGGCTGATCTCCTGCGGAGCATTCTTCGCCTATATCGACCACCCGTTCGGCGACCGCCCGAGCCTCGATGTCGCCAGGCAGCTGCTGGCCGACGCGAGCCTCGTGACCTGGCCCGGAAGCTTCTTCGGCCCGGACCAGGACCGCTACATCCGGCTGGCCTTCGCCAACGCGCGCGATGACGAGATCGAGGAGATCGTGTGGCGTCTGACCCTCATCGCCGCGGAGTGATACGAGACCGGGTGTTTGCGCTTCCGGACAGCGCGCGATCTGTGCGATAGATCGGCCGGGCAGACAACAGATCGATCGGACGCCGGCCATGCGCATTGCCACCTGGAACGTGAACTCCATCAAGGTCAGAACCGACAATGTGCTCGACTGGCTGCGCCAGACCGAACCGGACATCGCGTGCCTGCAGGAGCTCAAGACCGTCGACGAAGGCTTTCCCCGCGAGGTCTTCGAGGAGGCCGGCTACAACGTGGCGGTGCACGGTCAGAAGAGCTTCAACGGGGTCGCCATCCTGTCGAAGCTGCCGTTCGATGAGACAACGCCCAGGCTGCCCGGCGACGACGCCGACGAACAGGCGCGCTATCTCGAGGCGACGGTTTCTGTCGACGGCGGCGTGCTCCACGTGGCGTCGATCTACCTGCCCAACGGCAACCCGACCGACAGCGACAAGTATCCTTACAAGCTTGCCTGGATGGAGCGCCTCGTGCGGCGTGCGCAAGACCTGCTGGCGCACGAGGAGCCGTTTGTGCTGGCCGGTGATTACAATGTCATCCCGGCGTCCGAGGACGTGCACGACCCGGAGGCCTGGGCCGGTGACGCATTGTGCCTGCCGCAGACCAGGCAGAAATTCCGCGAACTGGTCAATCTCGGTCTGACCGATGCGGTCAGGGCCTGCACGGCGGAGCCGGCGCAGTACACGTTCTGGGATTATCAGGCCGGTGCCTGGCAGAAGAACCACGGCATCCGCATCGACCATCTGCTGCTGTCGCCGCAGGCGGCGGACAGGCTGGCCTCGAGCGGCATCGACCGCGACGTGCGCGCCTGGGAAAAACCCTCCGATCACGTTCCGGTCTGGATCGAACTCGACATTTGAATGTCCGGACGGCGGGCGACGGCTGGATGGACAGGCCGCACGCCGGCTTCCGTCACGGCAGGGGCCGGGCTTACTCGCAGGCGACGTAGCGCAGGGTGCCCGGGGCTTCCTGCGGCGGGAACTCCTCGTTCCACCGTGTCGCCAGAGCCTTGGCCTTGGACCGCACCTTGTCGGAGGCTTCCGTGTACATGGCCTCGAACCGGTCGAACAGTTGCGGGTCGACCGAGGCGCAGGCGTTTTCGGTCGCCAGCACGTACCACTTCAGGCCTTCCGCACGGTTCTTCTTGACCACGTTGCCCGACCAGTAGATCGACCCGAGCTCCGCCATGGCAGGGGCGTGACGCTTACGCGCGGCAAGCACCAGCCAGCTCATGCCGCGGGCGCGGTTCTTCTTGACCACCTTGCCGGTGATGAACGTCTGGGCGACCGCAAGCTGTGCTGCGGGATGGCCCTGATTGGCCGCCAGCTTGAACAGCCTGAAGGCGCGCTGCTGGCGCTTCTTGATGCCCGCGTCCTTGTCGCCGCCCCAGTAGTAGAAGCCGACCCAGAACACCGAATCCACGGTGATCGTGAAATGCTGCTTCTTCTCGCGGTCGCCATCGAACTTGTTGGCGACCTGCTCGTAGTACTTCATGGCCTTGCCGTTGTCGGCATCGACGCCCTGGCCGAGCCGGTGCATGATGGCAAGCCGCCACACCGCATAGAGGTCGCCCTTGGCGCCGTCCGCTTCCCAGATCTTCTTCGCCTTAGCGAAGTCTCCCGATCTGTAGGCCTCGGCCGCTTCCTTGTTGCCGCCGACGGTGATGCCGGCCGATTTCGAAATCACGCGTGTGGTCGACAGCCGCGAACCGCCCGACGAGCCGAACTGGAAAATGCCCGACCAGATGTCGCCGCCGTCGGCCCGTGCCGGCGAATACATCACCGCGAACAGTCCGACGACGAGGGATGCGCCCAGGATCTGGGCCACCGCTTTTCTCAATATTCTAAATGTCCGCATAGCAGACGACCTCTACCTGTCCTCCAGGATGGGTCACTGCGCCGTTGCGGGCCGAACCGACGGTCTGTGCGTATTTCCACAGACACCCGCTGGTGTAGCCGCTCTCCGGCGCGCGCCAATCCTTTCGCCGCGCATCCAGCACATCCTCACTGACCTGGAGCTCGATCGTGCCGGCCTCGGCGTCGATCGATATGATGTCTCCATCCTGGATCAATCCGATCGGTCCGCCGACCGCGGCTTCCGGGCCGACATGGCCAATGCAGAAGCCCCGGGTCGCCCCGGAGAACCGTCCGTCAGTGATGAGTGCTACCTTGTCTCCCATTCCCTGTCCGTAAAGCGCCGCCGTGGTCGCGAGCATTTCACGCATGCCCGGCCCGCCGATCGGCCCTTCGTAACGAATCACCAGCACTTCGCCTTCTTGAATCTGGCGTTTGCTGACCGCTTCGAAACAGACTTCCTCCGCATCGAAACAGCGTGCCGGCCCCGTAAACTGCAGCTTGCTCATTCCGGCGACCTTCACGATCGCGCCGTCGGGAGCAAGATTGCCCTTCAAACCCACAACCCCGCCGGTCGGCGTGATCGGATCGTCCGCAGGCCGCACCACATCCTGATCCGGGTTCCATTTCACCGAGGCCATGTTCTCGGCGATGGTTCTTCCGGTCACCGTCAGGCAGTCGCCGTGCAGATAGCCGTGATCCAACAGGGTCTTCATAAGCAGCGGGATGCCGCCCGCCTCGAACATATCCTTCGCGACATAGCGTCCACCCGGCTTCAGATCGGCGATATAGGGTGTCCGTTTGAAGATCTCGGCGACCTCGAACAGGTCGAACTCGATGCCGCATTCATGGGCGATCGCGGGAAGATGCAGGGCGCCATTGGTCGAGCCGCCGGAGGCCGCAACCACGGTCGCGGCGTTTTCCAGAGCCTCGCGCGTGACGATGTCGCGCGGCCGGATGTTGCGCGCGATCAGATCCATGATCTGCTCGCCCGCGGTGACGCAGAACCGGTCGCGGATCTCGTAAGGCGCCGGTGCGCCGGCCGAATAGGGCAGCGCAAGCCCGATCGCTTCCGACACGGTCGCCATGGTGTTTGCCGTGAACTGCGCGCCGCACGCGCCTGCCCCCGGACATGCGACCGTTTCAAGCTCTTCCAGATCCGCGTCCGAGAAATCGCCGACCGAATGCAGACCGACCGCCTCAAACACATCCTGGATCGTGACCGGATTGCCCTTGAAGGTGCCGGGCA
>JBPCWF010000780.1:0-3458 GCA_051009775.1 Hyphomicrobiales bacterium
CTTCCGGACCACCGACGAGAACCATCCAGGCGTCGCAAAGGTCATGGAGCAGGGCGATGTCAATCTCGCCGGTCCTGTCGTCGTCCTGTCGGAGGGACATTTTCCTGAAACATACAAGGAGCTCTATCTGCGTCCCGAGCAGTCGCGCGCCTTGTTCATCGAGCGCGGATGGTCGCGCGTTGCCGCATTTCAGACCCGCAACCCGATGCACCGCAGTCATGAGTATCTCGCCAAGATCGCGATTGAGGTGACCGACGGGGTTTTCGTTCACCAGGTGCTCGGCGCCCTGAAGCCCGGCGACATTCCGGCCGACGTGCGCACCAATGCCATCCAGGCGATGATCGACAATTATTTCGTGCCCGGCACGGTCGTCCAGGCCGGCTATCCCATAGAGATGCGCTATGGCGGCCCGCGCGAGGCGTTGATCCATGCTCTGATCCGGCAGAATTTCGGCTGCTCGCACCTGATCGTCGGGCGCGACCACGCCGGCGTCGGCGATTTCTACGGCCCCTACGATGCCCAGGACATCTTCGACGAGCTGTGGGACGACGCCCTGCACACCGTTCCGCTCAAGATCGGCATCACCTTCTTCTGCCGGAAGTGCAACGGCATGGCGACCGAACGGACGTGCCCGCACGGGGCCGAGGACCGGATAACGATCTCCGGCACCCGCCAGCGCGAGATGCTGTCGAGCGACGCGGACATCCCAACCGAGTTCAGCCGCCCCGAAGTGGTCGCGGTGCTCAAGGACTACTATTCCCGACTATAGGTCTCGGACCCCTGACCCGGGACCTCTAGCGGATAAAGCCGCCGGAACGCCTGACCCGAACGAAACCACTTTTGCCGCCGTCAGCGACGGTGAAAGTTGACGGCGAAGCAGACATTTTGCGGATGTGATCGAAAAGGCGAAGAATCACCCACTGCGGTCACTTTCGCAGCATCGTCAGCTCGCTTCACGGCAGAGTCATTCGAAAGTGTAGCCCGCATTCAACATATGCTCAGTGATTCGCGTCCCGAGATTGGGCACGTCTTCAATCATTGTGAGCAGCACGTTCCTTGAAATCTTCAGGACAACGACATCCGTCTTAGCCACAACGGTGGCTGACCGCACGGTACTCCTGATAACGGCGATTTCGCCGAAAATGGCGTGCCGGCCGAGTTGGCGAACGTGTGACGAACTCCCATCTGAGGATATGTACACGTCTAACAGGCCTTCGATCAGGACAAAGACTGAATCGCCAGCACCGCCCTGTTTCAGTACGGTCTCACCGGCAGGGTAGACGAGACGCTCACTTACAAAGGCCAGCAGTTCCAGTTTCGTGGAGTCGAGGTCCGCGAACGGTGGGACATCGCGCAGAAAATCCGTCTCTTTTTTTATGCTCATCCGCGGTCTCCGAGTTCGCAGCGGCACCTGTACCGCACCGAAGTGTCGCATTCCGTTCACAGTCGGTGCCGGCCGCGCATGTCCCGCTCCCCAATCCTAGCTTTTCTCCAGTATCCACACGCCGTCCCAGTCCTCGGCCGGCGGTTCGCTCGAATAATATCGGCAGCGATCGATATAGAGCCTTGATGGGGTGTCGTCCGGGCATCGGGCGAGCACCTGCTCGAAACAGGCAGGCGCCTCACTCCAACGACGCTGTCGATAAAGCCGGATGCCCTCTTCGTAGGTGCCCCGCACGCGGTCCAGCTCGGTGCGAACCGCGACGGGGTAATAATCGAGAGGCTCGAAAACCTTGATCAGGTTGTTCGTGCCGGCGATCCGCAATAGATCGATTTCGCGCCATGACAGCGCGGTCTTCATTTGCGAGACGGTGGTATCGCTAACCAGTACGCTGGTGCCGTAGTGCTTGGTGGCACTTTCCAGGCGCGCCGCCAGGTTGACGCTCTCGCCGATGACCGTGTAGTCCATGCGCTTGTCCGTCCCGATGCTGCCGGCGACCACCTCACCGGTGCTTATGCCGATACCCATCTCGATCGGCTCCAGACCGCATGATACGCGCCGCTTGTTGAAACCCTCCAGGGCCCGGCGCATCTCTATGGCGCAGGTAACGGCATTGTCGGCGTCGCGCTGGGAAACCATCGGCGCTCCGTAGACGGCCATGATCGCATCACCGATATACTTGTCGAGAATGCCGCCGTGGCGCAGCACCACGTCGACCATATCCGTAAAGTAATCATTCAACGTGTTCACCGTCTCGTTCGCACCGAGACTCTCTGTCAGGCTGGCAAACTGCCGGATGTCGGAGAACAGGACGGTGGCCTGCTGCGACGAAGCGAGGAATGCGTCCTCATCGCTCTCCAACAGCTTGTCCACCACCTCCTTGGCGAGATAACGGGACATGGTGATGCGTATCCGCTTCTCCCGCGTCAGGTCCTCGATCACGAGCAAGTAGCCGATCGGGTTGGCGTCGACGTCCATAAGCGGCGCCACCGTCAGATTGACGCTGACTGTGGTGCCGTCCTCGCGCATCAGGTCGGCGTCGGCGTGATAGTCGCTGCCGCCGGTTTCGCAGACGAAACCGAGGCTCTTGACGATCCAGTGGTTGGTGTTGCCGAACACCTGCGCCACCGGCCGTCCGACCAGGTCGTCTTCAGGGTGGCCGAAAATACGCAACGCCGCCTCATTGGTTTTCGTGACCACGAACTTCGGATCGAGAGTGACGACGCCGTTGCTCAGGCTCTTGAGAATGCCCTCGTTATAATTCTTCAGTTGGAGCACGTCCTGGAACAGGTTCGCATTCTCCAGGGCCACGGCCGCCTGGGCGCAAAAGGCCCTGAGGCGAGTCTCGTCGAGAGCGGTGAAGGCGCCGCCTATCTTGTTCAGCACCTGCATGACGCCGATCGGTTGCCCTAACCCGTCGACCAGCGGCAGGCACAGCATCGAGCGTGTCTTGAAGCTGGACTGGCGGTCGAATTCCGGATTGAAGCGCGCGTCGGCATAGGCGTCTGCGATGTTCAGCGTCTCGCCGCTGGTAAACGCGGCGCCGGCCAGGCCGCGATCGCTCGGCAACCTGATCTCCGTGCTGCCGGTCCCCTGGGCCACGCGCGACCACAGTTCGCCGGTCTCCGGATCATGGACGAACAGCGTGCTGCGTTCGGCGGAGGTCAGCGTGGTGGTCGCCTGCATGATTTTTGCCAGCAGGGAATCGAGGTCGAGATCGCCGGACACGGCACCGCTCACCTCGAGCAAAGTAACTTCGTCGAGATGCGCCTTCTCCAGCTCCTCGAGAAACCTGGCGTGCTCGAGGGCGGCGGCGGCTTGCGTCGTGATGGCATCGAGCAAGGTGGCATCGGCGTCGCTGAAACCGCCATTGGGCTTGTTCAAGACCTGAGTGATGCCGATTACTGATCCGGAACGGTTTCGGATCGGTGCGCACAGTATGTTGCGGGTCTTGTAGCCGGTCTGCTTGTCGATCTCCGGATTGAACCGGGGATCGGCATAGGCGTCGGGGATATTG
>JBPCWF010000781.1:0-3953 GCA_051009775.1 Hyphomicrobiales bacterium
GCGTCAGGAAACAGTTCGGCGACATATTCCAGGATCGCCAGCGACTCCCAGATCGCCAGGTCGCCATGGAACAGCACGGGCACGCGCCCGGCCGGCGAAAAGGCTTTGAGATGCGCGTTCCCCGGCCCGTCGCCGTCGAAATCGAGCAGCGCCAGTTCCTCTTCGAACGCAATACCGGCATGCCGCATGGCGATCCACGGCCTGAGCGACCAGGAGGAATAGTTCTTGTTGCCGATGATGAGTTTGAGATCCGCCACGGCTTCGTCTCCCTGTCAGCCTCTGCCCTCGTCGCGCGGCCGGCGTCTGCGTACGGACGGCTTGCGCGCCGTCACCTCGACCTCGACCTTCATGCGCGGGTCGACCAGAGGCGCGATCACGGAGGTGTTGGCCGGACGCGCGGCGCGGCAATACTGGCCGACGATCGGCGCCACCGTCTGGAAGTCCCTCTGATCGGCGACAAAGACCCGTATGCGGATCATCTGAGCCAGGGACGAGCCGGCCTCCTTCAGCGCCCAGTCCACATTCGCGAACACCTGGTGGGTCTGCTCGGCCACGTCGTCGGAGATCGTACCGGCCCCGTAGTCGAACCCGGTGGTGCCCGACACCATCACCCAGTCGCCGCCCGGATCGGGCAGCACCACGGCGCGGGCATAACCTGCCAGTTCCTCGAATGTCGAGCCCGACGAGATCCGCGTCCCGGGCGGACGGTCAGCGCTCATGGTTTTCGACCGCACCGCCGGCCTTGCGCCAGGCGCCGAAGCCGCCCGCCATATTGAACACCGGCTTCAGCCCCATGCGCTGCGCCACTTCGGTCGCAAGCGCGGAGCGGAGCCCGCCGGCGCAGACGAACACGAAGGACCTGTCCTGCGCGAAGATGTCCTTGTGATAGGGGCTGTCCGGATCGATCCAGAACTCCAGCATGCCGCGCGGGCAGTGAGTCGCGCCCGGGATGCGGCCCTCGCGCTGCAATTCGCGGATATCCCGGATGTCGACGATCGTCACATCGTCGCGTCCGTGCATCTCCATGGCCTGCTCTACGGTCACGGTCTCGATCATGTTCTCGGCCTGGGCGCAGAGCTGCTTGTAGCCGACGGTGATATCCTGAGACATCGCTTCGCCTCCTTGCACTAGACCGTGTCGTGATCATTCTGATTCGCGACATCGCCCTAGCTTGTTGTTAAAGCATGTCTTTTTCCCGAAACCGGTGTCCACTTTCAGGAGACATGCTCTAGGGTTACGACATCAGCTCGACGCCGACGGCGGTCGCTTCGCCGCCGCCGATGCACAGCGAGGCGACACCGCGCGTGCCGCCATGTTTCGCAAGCGCGCCAAGCAGCGTGACGATGATCCGCGTGCCGGAGGCGCCGATCGGATGGCCGAGCGCACAGGCGCCACCATGCACGTTGACCCGCTCAGGGTCGAGGTCGAGATCGCGGATCGCCGCCATGGCGACCACAGCGAAAGCCTCGTTGATTTCGAACAGGTCGACGTCCTTCACCGACCACCCGGTCTGCTCGAACAGTTTCGATACGGCGGAGATCGGCGCGGTTGTAAACCAAGCCGGCTCCTGGGCGTGGCTGGTACAACCGACGATCCTGGCAATGGGCGTCAGCCCGCGCTTCTCGGCTTCCGACTGGCGCATCATGACCAGCGCCGCCGCCCCGTCCGAGATCGAGCTTGAATTGGCCGGCGTTACCGTGCCGTCCTTGCGGAAGGCGGGGCGCAACTGCGGGATCTTCTCAGGGTCCGCGGAGAACGGCTGCTCGTCGCGCGAGACCTCGGTCTCCCCCTTGCGGGTCTTGACCGTGACCGGCACCAGTTCGCCTGCAAAGGACCCGTCTTCGTTGGCGGCCTTCGCCCGGCGCAGGGATTCGATGGCGTAGTCATCCTGCGCCTCGCGGGTGAACTGGTAGTGCTGCGCGGTGTCTTCCGCATAGGTGCCCATCAGACGGCCCTTGTCATAGGCATCCTCCAGGCCGTCGAGGAACATGTGGTCCTTGAGCTCGCCATGGCCGAGCCGGTAGCCGCCGCGCGCCTTGGGCAGGAGGTAGGGCGCATTGGTCATGCTCTCCATGCCGCCGGCGACGATCACGTCGGCCGGTCTCGCGTGCAGCGCCTCATAGGCGAGCATCGCGGTTTTCATGCCGGAGCCACACATCTTGTTGACCGTGGTACAGGGAACCGACTGCGGCAGCCCCGCGCCGAGCGCGGCCTGCCGTCCCGGCGCCTGGCCCTGGCCCGCGGGCAGCACGCAGCCCATCAGCACCTCGTCGACATCGTCCGCCGCCACGCCCGCCCGGCCGGTCGCTTCCCTGATCGCCGCCGCGCCAAGCTCGGATGCGGTCACGGGCGCCAGGTCGCCCTGAAATCCGCCCATGGGTGTGCGCGCCATACCGGCAATGACGATGGGGTCCTGCTCTGTTCCTGTCATGATGCTCTCCGCTTGCCGCCTCGCCCCGGCGCGAGGCCCGTGATCCTCTTTGGCGCGGTTTTACACCCTCGCCCGCCGCTCCGCCAGCGATGCGTGTGCGCCGCGCTGGGATGCCACGGTATTTCACCCCGGAATGCCGACGGCGTGCATGTCGTTCACGTAGCGCTCCAGACAGCGGGCGTCGAGATGCGGCAGCGAGTTCTCGACGAGGGTGAGCGACAGTCCGGGTTTGAGCCGCCGGGCCTCGGCCGCGGCGGCGCGCGCCTCGGTGCGCTGGTTCTGACTGAGCAAGGCCACGGACAACACCAGGTGGTTCCAGTACTCGCCCGCGCGCGCCCTGACCGCCGCGCGTGCGCACTCCTCCGCCAGACCGTAACGACCGCACTGGTAGTGCGCGGAGGCTGCGACCATGTGAAACGACCACAGCATCGGGTTACGGGGGCTCAACGCAATCGACCGTTCGACATGGCCGACGGTCCTGTCGCACCGCCCGGTCCAGTAATGTGCGAAACCCAATCCGTAATGCGCGTAGCCGAAACCGGGATTGAGCTCGATGGCCTTCTCCAGGTGCGGCACGGCCAGATCGATCCGGCCGAGCAAGGTGCGTGCGCGGCCCAGGGCGAAATGCCCGAAAGCATCCTCCTCGTCCAGATAAACAGCGGTTTCGCCGAATCCGACCGCCTCTTCGAGAAGCTGTTCGGCGTTGTCCGCATCGCCATAGGTCACCTCGGCATAGCCGTTGAGCGCGAGCCCGGCATAGGGCAGCGCGAAGTCCGGCGCCTTGACGATGGCGTCCTGGAACATCCGGCGGGCCGTCGCGCTGTCCTGCCGCGTGAACCGGTAAAGATGCCACATGCCGCGCTGAAAGAGATCCCGGGCATCGAGCGCTTCGGGCCGCTTGCGCCGGGCGCGGTCCTGCTCGGCACAGCGTAGCGCGGCCTCGGCGTGCGAGACCACGGTGCGCGCAAGGCCGTCATGACCGGCGAACAAATCGGCCATGTCCTGCTCGAAACACTTCGCCCAAAGCTGACGGCGGCTTTCCGTCTCGATCACGGATATCGCAATCCAGACCGAACCACCGCGTGACCGGATCTTGCCATCGAGCGTGGAGCGGGCGGTTTCGGCAGAGCTGCTGACATCGAACTCCCGGCCCCTGCCGAGGTTCACGGCGATGCCGTCCACCAGACGTTCGCCGAAGTCGCGCAGGCCGTCCGCACCTTCCGCCACGTCGAAGGGACGAACGGCGACGGGCGGCCGGGCGGGCCAGGCAATCCGGTCCGGGTGGACCCGCTCGCGTCCGTCCTGTCCGATCCGGCGCATCAGCACCGCGTGCAAATGCTGCGTCTCCTGCTCAGGCTCGACACCAAGCTCGTCTGCGAGCAACCGCCTGCAGGCCTGGTACTGACGGGCCGCAGAGCCGATCCGGCCCTGCACCGCATAGAGACGCATAAGCTTGCGGTGGACATCTTCCTGCAGCGGGTCGATCGCCAGCAGCGCCAGAGCCGCCTCGACCGCGGCCTCC
>JBPCWF010000782.1:0-3951 GCA_051009775.1 Hyphomicrobiales bacterium
TCAACCGCACAGTCCAGGTGCTGTGCCGCCGGCAGAAGAACAACCCGCTGTTCGTCGGCGAGCCGGGCGTCGGAAAGACCGCCATCGCCGAGGGGCTCGCCCGCAAGATCGTGCATGGCGAAGTGCCGGACGTGCTGAAGGACTGCACCATCTTCCAGCTCGACATGGGCACGCTGCTCGCCGGCACCCGCTACCGGGGTGATTTCGAGGAGCGCATCAAGGCGGTGGTCAAGGAGATCGAGGCCTATCCGGGTGCGATCATGTTCATCGACGAGATCCACACCGTGATCGGCGCCGGCGCGACTTCGGGCGGCGCGATGGACGCCTCCAATCTGCTGAAGCCGGCGTTGCAGAGCGGCCATTTGCGCTGTGTCGGGTCGACCACCTACAAAGAGTACCGCCAGCATTTCGAGAAGGACCGCGCCCTGGTGCGCCGGTTCCAGAAGATCGACATCAAGGAGCCGACGGTCCCCGATGCGATCAAGATCCTCAAGGGCCTCAAGCCCTATTTCGAGGAATTCCACCAGATCAGATACACCAACGACGCCATCAAGGCGGCGGTCGAGCTGTCGGCCAAATATATCGGCGACCGCAAGCTGCCCGACAAGGCGATCGACGTGATCGACGAGACCGGCGCGTCCCAGATGCTCTTGCCGGAGTCCCGGCGCAAGAAGACGATCGGCGTCAAGGAGGTCGAGGCGGCCGTCGCCACCATGGCCCGCATTCCGCCGAAATCCGTGTCCAAGTCGGATTCGTCGGTGCTCAAGGACCTGGCCGACGATCTCAACCGCGTGGTGTTCGGGCAGGAGAAGGCAATCGATGCGCTTTCATCCGCCATCAAGCTCGCCCGCGCCGGACTGCGCGAGCCGGAGAAGCCGATCGGCTGCTATCTGTTCTCCGGCCCCACCGGCGTCGGCAAGACCGAGGTCGCGCGCCAGCTCGCCTCGCTGCTCGGCGTCGAGCTTCTGCGCTTCGACATGTCGGAATATATGGAGCGGCACACGGTTTCGCGCCTGATCGGCGCGCCTCCGGGCTATGTCGGCTTCGACCAGGGCGGTCTCCTGACCGACGGCGTCGACCAGCACCCCCACTGCGTGCTTCTGCTGGACGAGATCGAGAAGGCCCATCCGGACCTGTTCAACATCCTGCTGCAGGTCATGGATCACGGCAAGCTGACCGACCATAACGGCAAGTCGATCGATTTCCGCAATGTGGTTCTGATCATGACCACCAATGCCGGCGCGGCCGAGCTGGCCAAGCCGCCGATCGGCTTCAACCGGGGGAAACGAGGGGGAGAAGAAGAAGAAGCGATCAACCGGATGTTCTCACCGGAGTTCCGCAACCGTCTGGATTCGGTCATCACCTTCGGCAATCTGCCGCCGGAGGTTGTCAGCCGCGTGGTCGAGAAATTCGTCCTCGAGCTCGAGGCCCAGCTTGCCGACCGCGACATAACGTTCGAGCTGACCCAGGAGGCGAACGACTGGATCGCGGAGAAGGGTTACGATGAGATGTTCGGCGCCCGGCCGCTCAGCCGCGTCATCCAGGAACACATCAAGAAGCCGCTGGCCGACGAAGTTCTGTTCGGTAAGCTGTCCAAGGGCGGCACGGTGAAGGTGGTGGTCGAAAAACCGAAGGACGAACCGTCCCGGCTCGACTTCGAGTTCATCCCGCGCAGCCAGCTGACCCTGCCCAAGCCGGCCGCCAAGCGTCCGGCGCGCAAGACCTCCAAGCCGCGCAAGAAGCCGGGGCCGAAAAAGAAGAACAACGGCGGCGGCGGAAAGAAGGGCGGCGGCAGCGTCCCGCGCATCCCCTTGCTCGCCGATTGACGCCGGGGCGTCGGGCAGGGGCGCGCCATCCGATGAGACGGATTTCGTGTACGTTCGTCTGTGTGCTGGCCGTGTTGGCGGTCGCGCCACCGGCCGTTGCCGAGATCGAACCGTCCGTCAACGATCTGCCGCTCAGCTCATTCGTCAAGACCAGGCAATATGTCGAGGATCTGCGCCGCTATCTTATCGGCTACGAAAGCTGGATCGGACCGTGTCCCGATCCGGATCCCGGCGTGCGGGTCAGGACGCTGGTCCCGAAACAGAGCCTGCCGTTTCCCGGTGTCGACGGGCCCGCGGCGCCGCAATGGATCGAGATCATCCGCATCGGAGGCTGCAGCACGCCCTATGAACGTCCGGTCCATGTCGGTGTGAGTGCCGGCAAGACCGTGTTCTATGCCCATCTGCTCGGCAGCACCCGCACGCAGCCGGTGCTTCAGCACAAGGCCATGACGGCTCTGATCGCCGCCGAAAAACGCGCGGCCATTCGTTCGGGCTGCCAGCAGACCCACCCGGTCCGCGTCCTGACAACCGCCTTTGTGTCCGAGACCAGGGCGGAGTACGGCACCGCCTGGCGCGAGGTCTGGACCCTTGCCAATTGCCGCGGGCTCAAGAAAGTCCCGATTCGATTCACGCCCGACCATACCGGCGGCATTTCCTTCGCCTTTGAGGGCTTGCCAACACAATAGCCACATGCTCGGCTGTCACGGGCGAATCCAATCCGGGAACTGCGACCTCATGCACAGCTGGCCTATTCGAAACCTGTCTGTGCTGCCGGCTGTGCTGATGATGGCCGCAACATGCCTGTCCGTGCACGCCGCCCAAAGCGACCGGAGCCCGGTGACCAGGGAGCAGCCCGGCGCCATCACGCCCGGCTCTCCCGCCGGGTCCAGGCCGCCGACCGTCGCCGGCCGTCCGCTGCAGGAGGTCTTGAACTCCAAGGCCTATATCGAGCGCCTGACGACCTATCTGATCGGCTACGAAACCTGGATCGGCATCTGTACCGACGCCGAACCGGAGCAGCGCCTGCGCACTTTGATGATCACGGAGCCGGTGAGGCTGCCCGGCGCCGACAGGGCCGACGGGCCGCAATGGCTCGAGGTGATCAGCGTCAAGGGCTGCAACAAGACCTACAAGCGGCTGATCTATGCGACCTATCACGACGGCAAGCCCGTGTTCCACGCACAGCTTCCGGGCTCCACCAAGACCAGGCCCGTCCTGCAGCACCGTACCTTGATGGCGCTGCGCGACCTCGAGACCGACCGGGCCCATCGGGCGGGCTGCGACCGCGCCCACCGCGCCCGGGTTCTGGCCGCGCATCTGGAGGACGGCTGGGACGGCGAGGGCGACACGGAGTGGCGTGAGACCTGGGTCGTGCATTCCTGCAGGGGAGTGGACAACGTGCCGGTCCGTTTCGCGCCCGACGGCAAGGGCGAGATCACCTTCAGCTTCGACGCGGCCCGGTGACGTTCACCTATGAGCGCTCAGACATATGACTGGTCGGCCATGCCGCGCGGCATGCGCGCGGCGTTCGGCGTGCCGGGCCTCGTCATGGCGGCGTCTTTCATCGGTTTCGGCGCGCTGGTGCGCGGCCTGGAAGTCGGCCTGCTGGCCGGGTTGCTCAGCACACCGCTGATCTGGGCGCTGCCCGGTCAGGTCGTTTTCGTCAACATGTATGCCGAGCAGGCGGGCCTCGCCGCGATCGCGCTCGCCGTCACCATCACCGCAATCCGGCTCCTGCCCATGGTGGTGCTGGTGATCTCCAAGGTGCGGCTGGAACATGGGCCCCGGCTGCCGCTCTATGTGCTGTCGCACTTCATTGCGGTGACCCTCTGGCGGGTCGCGGAAGACGGTATCGACAATCAGACACGGCCCCGGCGGCTGCCCTGGCTCATGGGCGCCGGCCTCGCTCTGATGAGCGGCATGATCGTCATGACCTGCGCCGGCTATTACCTGGCTCAGGTGCTGCCGCCGCTGCTCGCCGCGTGCCTCATGTTCCTCACCCCGTCGTTTTTCTTCGTATCGCTCTTCGCCGGCGCAAAGTTCACCATGGACTATGCGAGCATCGCGCTGGGGGCCGTCATCGGTCCGGTGGTCTACCGTTTCTACCCGGAGCTCGACCTGGTCA
>JBPCWF010000783.1:0-2761 GCA_051009775.1 Hyphomicrobiales bacterium
ATTTCGAGTGGGCCAACAAGTCCCTGTTCCACGATCTGTACGCGCGGACGCAGAGCTTCTACGACAATTCGGAGCTGTCATCCCACGGCAGGCCGGCCGACGAGATCGAGCGATCGTTGCTCGCCAAGTATCCGGATGCCGTGCCGCAGGACATCATGGACGGCGCTCATGTGCTGCCCAAGAGCGACGGCTCGGGCCGCAACCGCAAGAACCGGCGGACCGCGACCAGGCTGCTCAAGCAGGCCGGCTACGTTGTGCGCGACAAGATCCTCGTCAATGAGAAAACCGGTCAGCCGTTCCGTTTCGAGTTCGTCGTGTCGTCACGCGAGCAGGAACGGCTTGCGTTGCATTTCGCGCGCAGCCTCAAAAAACTCGGCATCGACCTCGAGGTGCGCCAGATCGATTCCGCCCAGATGCAGAAGCGGCGTGAAACATTCGATTTCGATATGATCGAGTACACTTGGTACACGTCGCTGTCGCCGGGTAACGAACAGACCTTCTACTGGGGAACCGCCGGCCGGACCCGGAACGGCACGCGAAACTACATGGGCACCGCCGAACCGGCCATCGACGACTTGATTGCGGCGCTGCTGGTGGCGCGCGACCGGCCGGAATTCGCCTCCGCCGTGCGCGCCCTGGACCGGGTGCTGCTCGCCGGGCGGTACGTTATCCCGCTCTATCATTCGCCGACCCGGTGGACCGCGCGGTGGAGCCATCTCAAGCATCCGGCGGAGACATCGCTCTACGGGCACCAACTGGACACTTGGTGGAGAGACCAGAATCAGTAAATAAGTTAAGCGGGCAATTGTGGCTGAGGGAACAGCATGATCCTGACAGATCGTGCGAGGATTGGGGAATATACCGCGTCGGGGCTGTGGGGCGAAACGACGCTCTGCGAGCTGTTTGAAAGCGCCGCGGCGAAGACGCCCGGAAAACTCGCCCTGATCGATCCGCCCAACAAGAATGATGTGATCGACGGCGAACCGTACCGTCTGACCTATGGTGAGGTGGCCAGCGCGGTCGACAATCTTGGCCGGGCCTTTGCGTCGCTCGGGCTCGTCAGGGACGATGTGGTCGCGTTTCTGCTGCCCAACACCGTCGAACAGGTGATTGTGCTGCTGGCGGCGTTCAAACACGGCCTGATCGCATCACCGATCCCGCTCCTGTGGCGCGAATACGAGCTGACCGCCGCCCTGCCGCTCGTCGCCCCGCGTGTTCTGATCACCGCCACCAACATCACCGGGCGCAATCACTCCGAACTGATATGCGCCATGGCCGCGGAGCACATGACCGTGCGCGCCGTGATGGCCTTCGGCGAGAACGTGCCCGACGGCGTTATCGCGCTCGACGGCATCTTCTCCGAACCGGGTGCGGCTGACGAGCAGAGCCCGGAAGCCCCCGGCGCCAACGATGTCGTCACCGTGTGCTGGACCGGCTGCGACACGCCGGCGCCCTGCCCGGTTCCGCGCTCGCACAACCAGTGGATCGCGGCGGGCATGATGCAGCTGCTTGAATCCGATATCGGGCAGGATACGGTTCTGCTCACCCCTTATCCGCTGACCGGGCTGATCTCGATCGGCGCGTTTCTGGCGCCGTGGCTGCTGACCGGCTGCACCCTTTGCCTGCACCATCCGTTCGACGCCGACGCCTTTGTCAGCCAGCTCGAGGCCGACGGGGTGACCGTCACCGGGCTGCCGCCCGCGGTGATCGATCACCTCAAGGGCGAAGGCGTGTTCGATGCGGACGGCCAGGGGTCGAACCTGAAAGTCCTGAACTGCATCTGGCCCGGACCGCTCCTGCCCAAGGACGCAGAGGAACATGCGGCCGACCTGATGATCCCGGTGATCGATATGCGCGGCTTCGGCGAAATGGCCTATCAGGCACGCAAGCGTGTCGCCGGAGAGCGGCCCGGCGTTCTCGATCACGGCGAACTTCATTACCCGACCAGTCGGCCGGGCGGCGCGGTGCTGCTGCAGACGCGGGTCAAGGGCGGGATCTCGAGCAACGGCAGCTCCGGCTCTCTCCTGACCGGAGACCTGATGTTCAAGAGCCCGATGATGTTCGATGCGTTCTTCCCGCCTGCGGTCAAAGGGGTCGACGAGCCGGTGTTCGCCCGCGATACCCAGGGGTACGTCAACACCGGCCTCAGATGCGGGCTGAGCGGCACGGGCGCAGCCAGGATCGACATCATCCGGCGCGACAGCCATGTCATCTTCCACGGCGGCCTAAGCATATCGGCGGTTGAACTCGACAGGCTCTATTCCGGCTTCGACGGCATCGCCGACGCGGCGGCATTTACCTTCGAGGATCCGGTGATGGGCGAGCGGATCATGGTCGCCGTGGTGCCGAACCCGGGCGCGACGGTGAACTTCAACGAGTTCGTCGACTACTTGAACGCCCGCAAGGTTGCCGCGTATAAGCTGCCCGACCGTCTGGTCACGGTGAAGATGATCCCCCGGGACAAGGACGGCGGCGTGTTGCGCGGCCAGATGCTCGAACACATCTAGCCCGTCCCGGCCCACCGTCCTCCCGATCCTGTGCTTGCGAGGACTGCCCCCATTGTCTGGCAGCGGATATAGCGGCGACCTGCCGCCGCCACGGTTCAACCTTTCGCGCCATTGCCTTGCGCCGGGCGCGGAGGCGCATCCGGACAAGACGGCGCTCATCGTCGCCGCCGATGCGGCGGATGCCGGCAGCGATGAAACCTGGACCTGTTCGGGCCTGGAAGGTGCCGTGCTCGGCGTCGCCCATGGCCTGGGCG
>JBPCWF010000784.1:0-4187 GCA_051009775.1 Hyphomicrobiales bacterium
CCCGGGGTGGTCGCGGCGCTCGGGGCGGCCGCAGCGCTCGGGGCGGTCGCAGAGCCCGGGGCGGCAACCGCAGTGCGCGCCGCAGCTTCCGCCGCTCCAACCGCAGTGCACGTCGGAGTGCCCGCAGAGGCAATCGCAGTGCACGCCGCAGCGCGCGCAGGGGCAATCGCAGTGCGCGCAGAGGCAACCGGAGTGCACGCCGCAGCGCGCGCAGAGGCAATCGTAGTGCACGCCGCAGTGCCCGCAGAGGCAACCGCAATGCGCGCCGCGCCAACCGGAGCGCCCGCACGGGCAACCGCGGCACCAGACGCGGAAACCGGCGTGCCCGCACCAATGGACAGAACACGCAGGTCGCCGGTCGGAACCGGCGCGACGGCCGGAACGGCAGGCGCGGACAGCGTAACCAGCGTTATGCCGGACTGACGACCACCGGCGACGGAAACCGGCGGAACGGAAAGGGCCGGCGCCACGGCAACCGGCATCACAAGAACGGCTGGAACCATAGGAACGGGAAGCATCACAAGCACGGGAAGCATCACCGGCACAGGAAACATCACAAGCACGGGAAGCATCACTACTACGGCGGCGTGATCTATTACGGATTCTTTCCGTATTACTACTCTCTCTACAGCCCGTTCTATAACTACTATTACTCGGATGCATATTACTCTGACCCGTATTACTACGAGTCGATCTACTATGAAGGGGATTCCGGGCCGTATTACGAGAGGCTGTCCTGTGAAGAGGTGCGCGAAGTCCTTTACGACTACGGCTATACGCGGGTCGAGTCCTATGATTGCGGCGGCACCGTCTACGGCTTCTATGCCACCAACCGGGGCAGGAGCTACAGGGTGCGGGTGAGCGCAAACAACGCGGATATTTTGTCCAGGCGTCTCTATTAAAGAGATCTGACCGAACGCATGAACCCGGCCGGAACATACCGGCCGGGTTACTTTTGCTCGGTGCCGGCCCTGCACGCCGAGGGTTGACGGAGATCAAAGCACCGGCCGGCCAACGCCCCTAGCGTGAAGGCCAGTTTTGCAAAAGGAGGCGCACATGGCCTACCGAACCATACTGACCTATTTGCCCGCACCCGACCGGGTCGAACCGGTCCTGAACGTGGCTTTGCCGCTTGCGCGCAAGCACGGCGCCCATGTGATCGGCCTGCATGTCATCCCCGAACCGCACATCTATGCCGCGGTCGCGGCCGAGATGTCCGCGGCCATCCTCGACGCCCAGGCGAACTATCACCGCGAACAGGCCGAACTTGTGCACAAGGCTTTCGAGGAGCGCACCAGGGGCGAGGACCTCGTCACCGAGTGGCGCTCGGTCAATGGACGCGGCCTGCCGATCGCCGATGCCGTCAACATGCACAGTGCGGCCGCCGACCTGGTCGTCACCAGCCAGATCAAGCCCGACAGCGACTGGGAGGCGCGGGCCGATCTGCCGATCCGGCTGATCCTTGAAAGCGGCCGTCCGGTTCTGCTGGTGCCCCCCGCCGGCGGCACGGCCGAAATCGGCAAATATGTCACCATCGCCTGGAACGGCAGCCGCGAGGCGGCGCGCGCCACGTTCGATGCCCTGCCACTCCTCGCCGACGCCGAGCAGGTCAAGGTGCTGGCCCTCGATCAGGACGGCGCGGATGGGCCCGAGGGCTTCACGCCGAGCGACGAGATCACCCTGTCCCTCGTGCGCCACGGCATCAGCGCCGAGGCGGCCTCCGGATCCAGCGTGGGCCGCTCGACCGGCGAGGCCCTGCTGTCGCACGTCGCCGAGCAGGGCGGCGATCTGCTGGTCATGGGGTGCTACGGCCACACCCGGTTCCGCGAGTTCATCTTCGGCGGCGCAACGCGTCATGTCCTGCACAACGCCACTGTCCCGGTCCTGATGTCGCATTAGGATCCGTGGCGCCTGTGGCGTGAGTGCGCACCATGGCCTGGCCCGACCTTCACGCGCTGCCGCTGGTCATAAACCTGATGCTGTTCGCGCTCGGCGCGGCGGCGATCTGGAACGCGGGTTCCCGTCTATCGGCCTATGCCGACGCCATTGCCGAGCGCAGGCAAATCGGCAAGGCGATGATGGGTTTCGTGTTCCTCGCCGCGGCCACCGAACTGCCGGAGATGGTGACCACCTTCACCGCGGCGGTCACCGGCAACGCGGTGCTGGTCCTGAACAACATGTTCGGCGGCATCACCATGCAGACCGCCATACTGGCCGCCGCCGACGTCGTCGCGGCGCGGGCCGCCCTCACCTTCTATCCGCGCAAGCCGACGCCCGCGCTGGAGGCGGCGCTGATCATCCTGCTGCTGACGCTCCTGATCGGCATCGCAGCCATGGGCGACATCGCCGTGGTCTGGCATGTCGGCGCCGGCTCGATCGTCCTGGCCGCCGCATACGGCTTTTCGGTTCACCTCCTGCGCAGCTATGACGACAATTCGGACTGGGTTCCAGTCGAGATGCCGGACGAGCCGGAGCACGAAGGCCGGGCGGAGACGGCGCTCACCGGGCTCGACGTGCCGGCACTGATCCGGCGCTTCGCCGCCGCAAGCGCGGTGATTCTGGTGTGCGGGGTCGTGCTCGTGCGCCTGACCGAGACGATCGCGGTTCAGAGCGGACTGGGCCAGAGCTTCCTCGGCGTGACTCTGCTCGCCGCCTCGACCTCCCTGCCAGAACTCAGCACCACCATCGCCGCCGTCCGGCTCGGCGCCTATACCATGGCAATCTCGAACATCTTCGGCTCCAACCTGATCATGCTCGCCCTGCTGCTGCCCGCCGACATGCTCTACCGCGACGGCCCGATCCTGAGCATGGTCGACGGCTCGGCCGGCTTCGCCCTGGTGTCGGGCGTGCTGGTCACCGCGATCTACCTGATCGGTCTCCTGATCCGGCGCAAGCGCAAGCTCCTGGGAATGGGGATCGATTCCGCGCTCGTGGTCGCCGTCTATGCGGCATCGCTGGTCGTGTTCTATACGCTGAGGTGAGGCGCTTACCCGCTGTCGCGTTCCGTCACCCGGACCGCGTCGACGACCCGGTCGCTGGGATGAAGGATAACGCGCTGCCCCGCTTCCAGGTTGGCCTTGACCTCCGCATAGTCCGAATTGCGCTGTCCGATCTCGACAAGGGTCAGCTTGGCCTGGCCGTCCGCAACAGTGAACACCGCCCAGCGGTCGCCCTGGCGGAACAGGGCACTCAGCGGGACGCGCAGCACGGCATCGCGGTGCCAGATGACAATCCGGGCGAAGATGCGGAAGTCATGGCCGAGATTGCGCCAATTCTCCTGCGCATCGGTGAAATCGAGAACGACATTGACCCGCTGCTCCTCGATGCCGAGCGCCGAAACCTTCATGAAACCGGCGGGTTCGATGTGGTTGACGCGGGCGGCGAGCGTCTGCCCGCCACCCCAGTTCTCGATATGCGCAACCGCGCCCGGCGACACTTTGACGGCGTCCGTCGACAACAACTCGACCACAATTTCCAGATCGTGCGGATCGCCGACCTCGATCAACGGTTCTCCGGCCCGAACCCGCTGCTCGCTCTCCTTGCGGATCTTGAGTATTTTGCCGCTGACCGGCGCGCGCACGGTAACGCAGCATTCATCCGGGTTATCGTGCGGGATGTCGGCGACCTGAGGGCCGAGCAGCCGCGCCTGGGCGCTTTCGAGCTCACGCTTGCGCAGTTCGAGCGTCGCCTTCTCGCTGGCGACCGCGGCCTTGCGCGTGTCGACATCGAGCCGCGCCTTGTCGAGCGCCTGCTCCGAGACCGTCTTCGTCATGAACAGTTTCTGCGCCCGGGTCAGTTCGGTCTGCTCGAATGCGAGCTCCGCCGTGGCGCGGCGGATCTGGGCTTCGGCCAGGGCGACGGCCGCCTTCGCGGCGGCGACCGCGGCCTTGAGCTCACGCCTGGTCCGCACATCGAGGAAAGACGGGTCGCCCGGCTCGATCACCGCAACCACTGTCTCGCCACCGATCGCATCGTCACCCACTTCGCGCGGCGTCCGCAACACCTGACCGGCGACCGGCGCCGACACCATGTAGACCTCGCGGATCCGCGTGACGCCCTCCTCGTCGACGGTCACTTCCAACGGACCTTCGGCCAGGACTGCGGTGTCGACCGGCACCGGCAGCGGCCGCAAGGCATAGACCAGCCCGCCGACGAGAAGTGCCGCGGCGGCAAGCAGAAGCGTTCGT
>JBPCWF010000785.1:0-2759 GCA_051009775.1 Hyphomicrobiales bacterium
ACATGGAGCCGCGTTCCCAACCCGCTGGTTGCCCAGACCGCGCCGCTCGCCGTCGCGCTCGAGGTGTCGGAATCCATGGAGATACCCGACGTGCCGCCCAGCCGGCTCGAGCGCGCTAAGTACAAGATCCTCGATGTGATGGAGGCGCGCACCGGCGCCCGCACCGCGCTCATCGCCTATGGCGGGTCGGCCCATCGCGTGGCGCCGCTCACCGAGGACCCGGCGGTGATCAAACCCTTCCTCGAAGGGCTCTCGCCCAAAGTGATGCCGAAGAAGGGTCAGAACGCCTCCTCGGCACTGGAACTTGCGCGGGCCGCACTGGCGACGGAAGACGTGCCCGGCGCCATTCTCTTCGTGCTGGACGATCTCGACCGTGTCGATCTTCCGGCCTTCGAACGCCACGCCGCGGAAAACGGCCCGCGCGTGGTATTTCTGTCCGTCGGCGGATCCACGGCGGCCAGGGACGACCTCTCTCTCGTCCCGGGTGCCGCCGTGGTGACCGCAACGCCCGATGCGGCGGACATCGCCGAAATCAACCGCCGCGTGGCTTCGGCCTACCGCGACGCGCTGGCAAAGGACGAGCGCCAGAAATGGGACGACCAGGGCTGGATCCTCGCCTGGCCCGCGGCGCTCCTGTTGCTGTTCTGGTTCCGCCGCGGCTGGACCATGCGCTGGTGCCTCGTACTCGGCGCGGGCCTCGCTGGTGTGCCGGGCGGGCCCGCGCACGCGGAGGGCGTCGCCGACTGGTTCCTGACCCCCGACCAGCAGGGCCGTCTGGCCTTCGAGGACCTGGAATTCGCAAAGGCGGGGGATCTGTTCGAGGCTCCCACCTGGAAGGGCTACGCGCTCTATCGGGCAGGCAGGTATTCAGAGGCCGCTGAAATCTTTGCACGACTGCAGACGGCAGACGCGGCATTTGCCCAGGGTGTGGCCCTGGTGAAAGGCCGGGAGTACCGTCCTGGAATTGAGGCGTTCGAGACGGCGCTGAAACGCGACCCGGATCACGAGGCAGCAGCCAGAAATCTTGAGATTGCGCGCACGATCCTCGACTATCTGGAAAAAGCGCGTGCGCAGTCGGACACGGGCGAAGGATCCTTGGGCGCCGATGAAGTCGTGTATGACAAGGAGTCCGAGGGCGGGTTCAAAATGCAGGTCACCGAGAAAGCAAAGGCAAAGATGCAGACGGCGGAACAGTGGATGAGGACGGTCGACACCCGCACTGAGGATTTTCTTCGCATCCGCTTCGCACTCGAGAACGCCAGCACAACGCCATGATACGGATGCTGATCCTTCTGCTTCTGATATTCGCGCCCGCACCGGCGATGGCGCAGGCTCCGGCCGAGCCCGTGCTGAACATGGAGCTTGAAAAAGCGAGCGCCATTCCCGGCCAGCCGATCACCATGAGGATCAAGATCCTGGTGCCGACATGGATGCCGAAGCCGCCGGACTACCCGAGCTTTGAAATCCCCAACGTGATCGTCCGACTGCCGCCGAGGGCGTCGGGACCGGTGAGTGAGCGGATCGGCACCGAGACATGGTCGGGGGTGACGCGGGCGTACCGGCTCTATCCGATGACGGTCGGTGTTTTCAGGCTGCCGCCACTGCCGTTGACCGTCACTTATGCGGATCCCGAGACGCGCAAGCCGGTGACGGTCACGCTCCGCACCAACCCGGTCGAAATCGCCGGCATCGCGCCGGAAGGGGCCGAAGATCTGGACCCGTTCCTTGCGGCCGAGGCGCTGGAGCTGGACCAGACCGTCGAGGGACAACCCGGAGAGCTCGAGCCCGGCGGCGCGGTCACGCGCATAGTGAGGGTAGAGATCGAGGGAACCTCGCCGATGTTCGTGCCGCCGCTCATACCGTCTTTCCCGGCGGAAGGGCTCGCGGCCTATCCGAAGGAGCCCGTGGTCAACGAAACCGCCGTGCGCGGAGCCGTCTCCGGCGACCGGGTCGAGCGCGTGACATACGTCGCCGAGGCGGGCGGCCGCCACAATGCGCCGCCGATCCGCCTGCGCTGGTACAACCTCAAGGAACAAAAGATCGAAACCGCCGAGGCGCCGGGTTTCGAGATCGCGGTGCGCGGCCCGCCGCCGGCCAAACCTTCGACCTTCGACTGGAGGCAATTGGCGCCGTGGATCGCTCTTGGTGCGGTGCTGCTCGTTGCGGCCTGTTTGACTGCCGTCAAACTGTGGCCGCGCATCGCAGCGTGGCGCCGGCGCCGGCACGAAGCCTATCTCGCGTCGGAGGACTTCGCTTTCGACTGCGCGGCCGCCTCCCTCAAAGCGCACAGCTTTCCCAGGGCCATCCGTGACATCTCGGTTTGGATCTCGCGCGCACCCCCGGCATCCGGCGGCGAAGATGCCCGTTTGGCCGATGCAATGGCGGATCTGGGTGCCGCATTCTATGGAAACGATCCGCAGCCTCCAACGCATGGCCCATGGTCCAACGCCGTTACGGCACTTCATGCGACACGGCGCGAGCATCTTGCGGCAGCACAGCACAAGCGCACTCGCCAGGTGTTACCGGCGCTCAATCCCGGACACACCCCATGAAGGGTTTTTCCGTCTGGCTCCTCGCCATCGCCGGCCTTGCCATGCTCGGAGTAGCGCTGAGTTCGGCCGAAACCGGCGCACCGGCGCCGGGCTATGTCGGTATGCAGGCCTGTTCCGGCTGTCACGCGCCTGCCGTGCAGGAATGGAAGTCGTCCCATCACGCCTGGGCATTGCGCAGCGCAGAGCCCGCCAACGTGCTCGGCAATT
>JBPCWF010000786.1:0-4360 GCA_051009775.1 Hyphomicrobiales bacterium
GCACGCGGCAGAGCGGTTATCTGCTTTGCCCACGTCACCAACCAGATGGGGCGGATCGAAGGGGACTTCGAGAAAGGCCACGCCGACGGCACCACCGACGCGCTGCGCATTGTGGCTAGAGCCGCGGAACGGCTCGTCGCACGCCCCGGCGGATCGGGTTCGGCTCTGCGGCGCAACGACGCCGGACCGTAGCACGAGAGCGGCAGCCGGCTGCTTGCAAATCGCACCGATCCGTCCCAGTCTCGCGCAACGCATGAAACCGGAGGACGACCCCGTGAGCCTTGATCCCGAACTGAGCGCACGCATTTCGGAGGCGGTCGCCGCGGGCTTCGACGAGCAGATCGCGTTCACTCAAGATCTGGTGCGCTTTCCCTCGACCCGCGGCAACGAGCACACTGTGCAGGATTTCATGGCCCGCGCCATGCGCGAACGCGGTTTCGCGCTCGACCGCTTCGAGATGGATCACGGCGCCATCGCGCGCCATCCCGGCGCATCCCAGATCTCCGAACAGCATTCGCAGGCCCCGATCGTCGTCGGCATCCATCGTCCGCGCGAGGAAACCGGGCGTTCGCTGATCCTCCAGGGCCATGTCGACGTGGTGCCGACCGGCCCGGAAGACATGTGGGCCACGGCCCCGTTCGACCCGGTCGTGAAGGACGGCTGGATGTATGGCCGGGGCGCGGGCGACATGAAGGCGGGCGTCGCGTCGAACCTCTTTGCCCTCGATGCCCTGCGCCGGATCGGCCTCCAGCCCGCGGCCACCCTCTATGTGCAAAGCGTGGTCGAGGAGGAGTCGACCGGCAACGGCGCGCTCATGACCCATCTGCGCGGTTACAGGGCGGAGGCCGCGCTTGTGCCGGAGCCCATGGGCGAAAGTCTGACCCGCGCCAATGTCGGGGTTCTGTGGTTCCAGGTCGAGGTGCGCGGCGTGCCGGCCCACGTCGCTTACATGGGCGAAGGCGCCAACGCCATCGACGCGGCCTACCGGGTTGTCGGCGCCCTGCGCGAACTCGAGACCAGATGGAACGAGACGGTGCCCACCGATCCGTGGTTCGGCGAAACCGATCATCCCCTGAACCTCAATGTCGGGCGCATCGAAGGCGGCGACTGGGCGTCTTCCGTGCCGTCCTGGTGCAGGATCGATTTCCGCATTGCCATGCTGCCCGGCACGAGCGCCGAGGCGGGCCGGCGGGACGTGGAAGAATGCATCACCGCCTTCACCCGCACCGACCCCTTCCTGTCGAACAACCCGCCGCAGATCACGTTCAACGGCTTCACCGCGGAGGGTTATGTGCTGGAGCCCGGCTCGGACGCGGAAGCGGTGCTCACCCGCGCGCACGAGGCGGTCATGGGGCGGCCCATGGAACCGTCACCGGCAACCGCCTATCTCGACGCCCGTGTCTACGCCCTCTACGACAAGATCCCGGCGCTCAACTACGGCCCCATAGCGGAGAACATCCACGGGGTCGACGAGCGCGTCGATCTCGCCTCGGTCAGGCGAACGACGGAAGTCACCGCCCGCTTCATCGCGGAATGGTGTGGGGTAGAGGACTGCACCGGACAATCAGTTGCGTGACGGGTACAGGCCCTGATAGGCGATGCAGTAGCGAACGGCGAGATAGGGTCTTCCGGCACTAACGCTGCGATCGCCTCTGGCGGCCGATACGGTTTCCTGGCCGCCTTTTTGCCCGATACGGTACGCCGTCAGGCCGGGGCCCTGCCCCGCGTGGATTGGTGTGCGCCCGCGAAGATCCGGCAGGCCGAATGTCGTGCGGCCGTCGCCGCCATACATGGTGCCGTAGAGCGAGAAAAGCGACGTGTGCTTGCTGATGGCCAACAGCTGACCGTCCGCCGCAACCCAGCCGCGCGGACAGAAGTTGGTCCCGGTCATCATGATTTGCCCGAGATAGGTTTCCGCACGGGCATCTGAGGCGGAGCTCGGCAGCAGCATCACGGCCAAGGCGAGTGCGGCGCAAAACTCGAACAATCGCCTCCCGGCAAAGCGCCTCACCCGCACGGACCCGCGCGCAGCGCGCTCTTGGGTGTTGGAGGTCTTGTCGAGACGAACTTCAGACATTTCATGGACCTGCGGTTCAATTGCGCGATGGATAGATGCCGGTCAGGGCAATGCAGTATTTCATGGCCAGATAAGGCCGGCCGACAGCGATGGTCTCGCTGCCCGACGCAAGTTTGACGGTTTCGCTGCCGCCTTTCTGCCCGTTGCCTTTGGCACTGAGACCGGGCCCCTCCCCCACATGAACCGGCGCCCGCCCACGCAGATCGGGCAGACCGAACGTGCTTCGCCCGTCGCCGCCATAGTAGGTGCCGTACAACGAAAACAGCGCGTCATTCTGGGAGATCGGTAAGAGCTGGCCGTCTGCTGCAGCCCATCCGCGTGGACAGAAAGTGAACCCGACCAGGATGATGTCACCGACCAATGGTTCGAAGCTCGCGAGGGCGGCGGACCCGGCCGTCGGCAGAGTGGTGACCTGCCTGGGCTCCTGAGCGGCCTCGCGACGAGGAGCGGCAAACCGCTCTTGAAGCAGAGTCCCGAGCCCGGTCGGGATAAACGCCGCGGCCGGCGCGGTCGCCTGTTTCTGAGCCGTGCGAAACGGCGGGTGCCATACCCCGGCGGCAAGGGCGCCGGCAAAAGCCAGAAGCGCGCAAAACACCACGATCGCGCTGCGCCCGCTCCCGGCAAGGAACGAAATCTTCGCAACAAGCCACAGCGGGATCAGCAGCGTCAGCCCGAGGATTGCAGCGGCGGCTGCGAAGGCGGCGTCCATCTGCGGTTCGCCGCCGAGGGCCGAAAACACCATCCCCGGCCAGACAACCGCCAGAGCCATGCAGGCCAGAAAGAACACGATGTGCAACAGGCTCAGCCTGCGCGGTGCCGCCGCGGGCACCGATTGATCCGACCCGGGCACGTAAGGATCTTCGGTCTGCGTTCCGCCGGCGTGGCTCTCTTCGAACCGGACATCGTCATCGGCCGCCTGGGCAACGGAGAACAGAACCGCGTTCGGCTCCAGATCCTCCATCAACGAAACATTCACTTGGACAATCCCGTCGGCCGGCGCCACGACGTTGCGCGCGCCCTTGGGTGTCCCGACAGACAGGACATAGTCTCCGCGCCTGACCAACGCACCGTCAACGTCCGGCCGGATCGCCACCACATGCGCCGGATGCAAGGCCGGGTCTGCGGGCATCTGCACGTGCGTGTTGCGCTGGCTGGAGGTCATTTGGCGGGTAAAGCTGGGATCAAAGCGCTCATCAATGCGTCGAAGTCTGACGCTCCAAGTGACACAAGAATCACTTAGTTGCAAACGAAGCTGTAATTCAACCAACAACTAAAGCGGGTCGGCGGGCAACAGGATCGGCACAGAAGCGAACGGACCGGCGGTACGCCCTACTTGGACTCCTCCGGATCGGCGGTGACGACGACAAAGTCGGGTGCCGTGCGGGTGTTGGGTGACGCGGCAAAATCGGTGATCACCAGCGTCGTTCCCGGCTGTAATGTCGAGCCGACCTGCAGGGCCTGCTCATGATCGACGAGCTCTATCCGGCCAAGCGTCTCATCGGACAGCCGGCTTACGCTGTCTCCGCCCGCACCAAGCGGATCTGGCTTCAGGCCAAACGCCATCCAGCGCAGGAAATCCTCGCCGGGCACCCGGCCGAGCAGGGCGTAGACATGCGTACCCAGCGGACGGCCGGGGTCCTTGATCACTATGCCGGTCTCGAACTCGATGCGGCCGCCGCGCATCACATAGACCTTGCGGTCGGCGCCGGAGACCAGGATCGAGGCGACGCTTTGAACCGTCTCCTCGGACCAGTCTCTTGGCAGTTTCTTGGTTCCCGCCTTGGCCAAAGCCTTGCGCGCCAGCTTGTCCGCGGACTTCGGCAGCAGCAGACCGGGGTTCTGCAGCGTGCCCGCCGCCGACTTCCTGTCGGCGATAATGACCGGCGTTCCATAATGCGTGACGCCGAACAGCCGTTCTGAGAACTCGCGCGGAAGCCGGACGCAGCCGTGCGATGCCGGATAGCCCGGCAGGTTGCCTGCATGCAGGGCGATGCCCCGCCAGGTCAGCCGCTGCATGTTCGGCATCGGCGCGTTGTTGTATGTCGACGAATGATGGTGTTTGTCTTTCTGGAGAATAATGAAAACACCCGACGGCGTCGTATGTCCGGGTTTACCCGTCGAACAGGTCGAAACGCCGATTTCCACACCATTGCGGTAGACGTGTACACGCTGGTCGGGAATTGAAACGATGATGACGACGGGACCGTCCGGTGATAATCCCGGTTCAAAGATGAACTCGCCGGGTTTCAGGTCAGCGGAATTGATTCCCGCTGCCGCCTGGGC
>JBPCWF010000787.1:0-3780 GCA_051009775.1 Hyphomicrobiales bacterium
ATCGTACCAGGACGACACCCACACAACGCGCACCTGTGCTTGCGGGTTGACGCTGCGCAGACCGCGGGTGAAGGCGTTGATGCCGCGGATCACCTCGGGGATCGGAAAGGCCGCGACGTAGCCAACCGTGTTCGACTTGGTCATCTTGCCGGCGGTGACCCCGGCCAGATAGCGGCCTTCGTAGAACCGCGCGAGATAGGTCGAGACATTCTTGGACCGTTTGTAGCCGGAGCAGTGCGCGAAGGTCACTTTCGGGAACCGCTTGGCGACCTTGATGGTCGGGTTCATATAGCCGAAGGAGGTGGTGAAGATCAGCGTGTTGCCGTCCGCGGCAAGCTGGCGGATCACCCGTTCGGCATCCGCGCCCTCGGGCACCGACTCGACAAAAGTGGTCTTGATCTTGTCGCCGAATTTGTCCTCGATCGCCTTGCGCGCGAGGTCATGCTGATAGGTCCAGCCGGCATCGCCGATCGGACTGACGTAGACGAAACCGATCTTGAGCTGGTCCGCCGCGCGGACCATGCCGGTTGCCGACATGAGGGCGATCGCGAAGACCGCCATGCACGCCACGGCGGCGCGCCCATATTGCAGTGTTTTCATTGTTGGTACTCCCGTTTGTTCAACTCGAATGTAGGTGCATGTGCCTCATGCGCCGGGGTGGAACGGCCGGCCGAGCGAGGCCGGTGCATTGAGCCGGATCTTGGTTGCGTCGCGCGAGATCAGCGCCAATACGACGACAGTGGCCAGATAGGGCAAGGTTGCCAGCAGATGCGATGACTTCAAAAAGACGAGCAGCCAGTCGCCGAGCGGGTAAGGCACCCATGCGACCCAGGCCGCGATGGAATCGCCCGCGGCCTGCGCGTGCAGGCTGAGGATGGTGATGCCGCCGAACAGATAGGCGCCGATCAGGACGCGGATCGGCCGCCAGGTGGCGAACACCACCAATGCCAGGGCGATCCAGCCGCGGCCCGCGGTCATGTTCTCCGCCCATTGCGGCGTGTAGACGAGCGACAGATAGGCGCCTGCGAGACCCGCCATGCCGCCGCCGAACATGATCGCCAGGAAGCGGATCTTGACCACGGAATAGCCGATCGCATGGGCCGCATCGTGGGACTCGCCGACCGCGCGCAGGATCAGTCCGCCGCGGGTGCGGAACAGGAACCAGGCGACCACTGCGAACATGACGATGGAGAAATAGATCAGGATGTCGTGGTTGAATAAGAGCGGACCGACCACCGGAATGGCGCTCAGGCCCGGAATGGCGATCGGGCGCAGGCCGTCTATCGGCGTGCCGACATAGTCGAGGCCGATAAAGGCGCTGAGGCCGATGCCGAAAATGGTCAGCGCCAGACCGGTGGCGACCTGGTTGGTGAGCAGCACCTGGGTCAGGCCGCCGAAGATCAGCGACATCAGGATGCCGGCCAGAATGGCGGCGAGGATGCCGACATAGGGGCTGCCGGTCAGCACCGTGGCGATGAAGCCCGCGACGGCGCCCACCAGCATCATGCCTTCGACGCCGAGATTGAGCACGCCGGATTTCTCCGCGATCAGTTCGCCGAGCGCTGCAAAGACCAGCGGCGTTCCGGCGCGGATGGTGCCGACCAATACGGCGATGGCGGTGTCGAGACCGTCCATGGGGTTAGGCCTCCTTCGGTTGTGCGATCAGCCGGATGCGGTAGCGCACCAGAACATCGGAGCCGAGCACGAAAAACAGGAGCAGCCCCTGGAACACGCCCGTGACGGCAAGGGGCAGGTTGAGGTTTATCTGCAGCGCCTCGCCGCCGAGATACATCAGCGACATGAGCAGGCTGGCAAGCAGGATGCCGAACGGATGCAGGCGGCCGAGGAACGCCACAATGATCGCGGCGAAGCCGTAGCCGGGCGAGACGATGGGCTGCAACTGCCCGATGGTGCCGGCGACTTCGGAGATGCCCGCGAGGCCCGCCAGCGCGCCTGAGATCAGAAAGCTCAGGAGCACCACGCCCTTGCGGCTGTAGCCGGCATAAGCCGCCGCCGCCGGGGCCTGCCCCGCGACCGAGACCTTGAAGCCGTGGAAGGTGCGCGACATGAACACCCAGACGATGACCAGGAACACGAGTGCAATCGGCACACCCAGATGGAGCCGGGTATTCTCGACCAGCACCGGCAGCAGCCCGTAGTCGTTGAACAGCCGCGTCTCCGGGAAATTGTAGCCGTCGGGATCACGCCACGGCCCGTGCACCAGATAACCGAGCAACTGGATGGCGACATAGGTCAGCATCAGACTGGTCAGGATCTCGTTGGCGTTGAACCGGTTCTTGAGAAAGGCCGGGATCGCGCCCCAGGCCATGCCGCCCAGACCACCGGCGATGAGCATCAAGGGCAGAAGCCATGGCCCCTCGTCGCCCCAGAAGGCAAGCGCGATGCCGCCGCCGCAGATCGCGCCCATGGTCAACTGGCCCTCAGCGCCGATGTTCCAGACATTGCCGCGGAAACCGACCGACAGACCGATGGCGCAGAGCAGAAGGGGCATCGCCTTGATCGCCCATTCGCCGAGACCGTAGACGCTGGTCAGCGGCTTGACGAAGAACGTATAGAGCGCGAGGAACGGGTCGCTGCCGAGCGCGGAGAACAGGATGATGCCCGTGACGACCGTCAGGGCGGCGGCAATGAGCGGCGTGGTGTACTGCATCCACTTCGAGGTGAATTGCCGCGGTTCGAGCCTAAGCAGCATGACCGACCTCATCCTCGGCGGGTTCGAACTGCCCGCTCATCCACAAGCCGACCTCCTCGACATCGGTGTCGGCGGTGCGGGTCACCGGTGACAGGCGCCCTTCGGAGATCACCGCGATCGCATCGCAGATCTCGAAAAGCTCATCCAGATCCTCCGACACGACGACAGCCGAGGTGCCGTCGGCGGCCAGGTCGACAATCGCCTGATGGATCGTGGTGGCGGCGCCGACGTCGACGCCCCAGGTCGGGTGACCGAGGATCAGCAGGTCCGGCTGCATCATGATCTCGCGGCCGATGATGAACTTCTGCAGGTTGCCGCCGGACAGGCTCCGGGCTTCGGCGTCGATGCCGTGGGAGCGCACATCGAAACGCTCGCGCACCTTGGCGGCGTAGTCGCGCATGACGCCGAACCTGATGAAGCCGTTCGACAGCATGTTTTCCTGATAGCCCGTGAGAAGCGCGTTGTTGGCGAGCGACATCTCCGGCACCGCGCCGCGTCCAAGCCGCTCTTCGGGCACGAAGGCAAGCCCCATCCTGCGCCGCTCGGCGGGGCCGAGCCGGCCGACGTGGTTGCCCTTGAGCTCGATCATGCCCGCCTCGGGCGCGATCAGTTCGCCGTTCAAGGCCGCCAGAAATTCCTTCTGCCCGTTGCCGGCGACACCGGCGATGCCCAGCACCTCGCCGCGGTGAACCGTCACCGAGATGCCTTTCAGGTCCGTGCCGTGGGGGTCGGGCGACGGCAAGGTCAGGCCGTGAACCGCAAGCCTCAGCTCCGGGTCGCGCTCCCTGCCGACGCGCTTGCACACCGGCAGCTCGCTGCCGATCATCATTTCCGCAAGCGACTTCGGCGTCTCGTCTTTCGGCGTGCAGGTGGCGGTGACCTTGCCGTGGCGCAGCACGGTGGCGCCATCGCACAGCGCCTGAATCTCATCGAGCTTGTGGCTGATATAGAGAATGCTGCAGCCCTCGCTCGACAGGCGGCGCAGGGTCTCGAACAGTGTCTCGACCTCCTGCGGCGTCAGCACCGATGTCGGCTCGTCCATGATCAGGACCTTCGGATCCTGCACC
>JBPCWF010000788.1:0-3249 GCA_051009775.1 Hyphomicrobiales bacterium
GCCCGCGACCGTGCCGGTGCGAATTTCCATATAGGAGAAGGCGCCGCTGGAGAGATCGACATCGTCGCACAGGCGCGCCAGCACATCGCGCGATTTGGGCCCGGCGATATTGACCCCGGCATAGGCCGCGGTGACATTGGTCACGTCGACATCGAGACGCCATTGCGCATTGCGCCACAGCATCTGGCGGTAGACGTTGTCGACCCCGCCGGTGGTGGCGGTGACATAGAAGTGATTGTCGGCGAACCGGCAGGCGACGCCGTCATCCATGATCACGCCGGTGTCGTCGGTCATCAGCACGTAGCGCGAGCGCCCGACCGGCTGCTTGAGATAGGCGAAGGTGTACATGCGGTTCATGAATTCGGCCGCGTCGCGCCCGCGGATCTCAAGCCCGCCGAGCGTCGACACATCGATCATGCCGACATTTTCCCGCACATTGAGGGCTTCCGCCTCGATGCTCGCCGCCCGGTCCGCTTTGGCGCCGTAATAGGCCGGCCGCATCCACAGTCCTGCGGGCATCATCTGTGCGCCGAGCTCGAAATGCCGGTGATGCATCGCCGTCAGGCGCACCGGCTCGAAGCTGCGGCCCGCGAGGATGCCGAATTTTTCCGCCGTAAACGGCGGGCGCGACGTGGTGCGGCCGACCGTTTCGATGTCCTGGCCGGTGGCATCGGATGTCAGGCGTACCGAGCTCAGCGCCGAGTGGCGTCCCTGTGACGGGCCCATGCCGACGGTCGAATAGCGCTTGACCAGCTCGATATGGTCATAGCCCTCGCGCACGGCGTTCAGAATGTCCTGGACCTGCAAATCCTCGTCGAAGTCGACGAAATCCTTGCCCTTGGGGTGCGGGAAGATCGGCCAGGGATGGCTCTGGTTGAGCGATCCGCGGTCGTTCGGCACCTGCGGCTTGCGCCCGACCTTGAGGCCGATCGCCTTGGCGGCCGCCCAGCCGGCATAGCGGCCTTCCGCGATAACCGCGTCCAACGCGTAAGTGCCGCTGAGCGAGCCTGCCACATGCAGGCCCGCCGGCACGTCGCGCACGCAGAACATGGCGGACGCGCCGTCATAGCCGACCGTGCCGCCGGCATGGCTCAGGAGATGATGCATCGGCGTGAAGCCTGTCGCCATGCACAGGAGATCGCAGTCGAACGTGTTGCGGCCGTCGCCGCATGTGCCGCGTCCGGTGATCCTGGCGGACGCGACCGCCTGGATATGCCTGTTGCCCTTGGTCGGGATGGCTTCGAAGGCGGTGTAGCCCGCATGGACCGGTATGCCGTGGTCGCGCACCGCGTCGACCACCGCGCCATTGGTCGGCTGGTCGCGCAGGTCGAGCACGGCGGCGACCTCGCAGCCGGCCTCGGCGAGATCGAGCGCGGTCGCGTAGCCGTCCGCGTTCGAGGTCGCGATCACCGCCCGCTTGCCGGGCCGGACCCCGTAGAGCCGGATCAGCCGTTGCGCCGCGGAGGCCTGCATCACGCCCGGCAGGTCGTTATTGTGGAACACCATGGGCTGTTCGATCGACCCGGTCGCCAGCACCACCTGCCTGGCGCGGATCTTGTAGAGCCGGTTGCCCTTGATGATCGGCAGCCAGTGGTCCGGAAACCAGCCGTTGCAGGTCGCGCCGGTCATGACCTCGACAGTGCCGGCGATCTCCATATCCGCGCGCAGGCTGTGCAGTTGCTTGCCGCCCTCGGCGCCATCGGCGCCGAACCGGGCATAGGCGAGGCTGCCGCCGAGTTCGGGGCCTTCCTCGACCAGAAGCACGTCCGCGCCTGCCTTGGCCGCCGATATGGCCGCCGCCATGCCGGCCGGCCCGCCGCCGATCACGACGATGTCGTACCAGCCATAGGCCTTGTCGTAGTAGCCGTGATGGGCCTTCTCGTTGACCTTGCCGAGACCCGCCCTCGACCGAATGATCGGCTCCCACAGCTTCCAGACGCCTTTCGGGCGGAAGAAGGTCTTGTAGTAGAAGCCGACGGGCAGGAACTTGGAAAACAGCCCCATAACCGCGCCGCGGTCGTTCTCCAGCGAGCCGTTGAAGTTCTGGCCCTCCGCCCGAAGCCCGTCCGATATGGTGTGAATGTCGGCCAGCACATTGGGTTCGTCCGGCAACTGGACCAGGGTGTTGGCGTCCTGGCCCGCCATGGTGAGCACGCCGCGCGGCCTGCGGTATTTGAACGAGCGCGACAGGATCCACTGCCCGTTGGCGGCGAGCGCGCTGGCGATCGTGTCGCCCTCGAAACCCTGGTAGCTCTTGCCGCCGAAGCTGAAGCCGACCGGCGCCGACCGGTCGAGCCTGGCGCCGGATCCGACCGGCAGACGATTGATGCCGGCACTCATGACGTCGCGTCCTCAAGCTCTTGCGGCCTGGAATAGTCCTTGCGCTCGGGAAAGAGCTCCGCCGCCGGGAAGGTCCGGATGATGTCATCTGTCAGCGTGTTGCGCTCGGCAATGAACCAGAAGGCGGTCGGCACGTGGCACCACCATTCCTGCACCACGCCGGCGGCGTTGTCGTGCAGGAACACGTATCCGGCCCATTCGGCGTCCGAGCAGCGGTTCGGATCGGGTTCCTCCGTGACCTCGCCGGCGCAGATGAATTCGGAGATGTTGCGCGGCCCGTTGAGCGGGCAGTTCATGATCTTCATGACCTTTTGTCGCCTTCTTTCTCGCGCGGCATGATGTATTCCGCGATCAGCGCGCCGGCGCAGCCGATCGCGATTGCGGCCATGACATCGGTCATGGTGCCAAGCTCCTCATTGCCCGGCCGGAACGCAAAATAGAGCACGAACAGGGGCAGCGAGACCGCGAACATGATGCCCAGACGTTTGAGCTGCATGGGGAGTGCTCCTAGTGGCCGACCGAGGCGGCACCCTTTTCGCCGACCTGGCGCATGGTGTCGAAACGCGACAGGCTGAACGGTTCGAGGATGTCCGGCACCTTGCCGGTCGCCAGCATTTCCGCGTTGCGCTTGCCGCAGACCGGTGTCGCCTTGAAGCCCCAGGTGCCCCAGCCCGCGTCGATGTAGTAATTGTCGACCGGCGTCTCGCCCATGACGGGTGAGAAATCGGGCGTCATGTCGGCCATGCCGGCCCATTGGCGCAGGATCTTGACTTCGGCGAGGAACGGGAACAGCTCCAGCATGTGCGCCATCAGCCCTTCCTTGAAGTCGAGCGTCGAGCGGGTCATGTAGACGCCGTAAGGGTCGGTCGAGCCGCCCATCACCAGCTCGCCGCGCGAGCTCTGCGAGAC
>JBPCWF010000789.1:0-10677 GCA_051009775.1 Hyphomicrobiales bacterium
GGCCAGCGCGGGCCAGTCGCGGTCCAGCCCATGTCGCCGGCCGGCCGCCGCGAGCGCCACGCTGAAACCGGTGTGCCAGTCGAGAATGGTGCCGCCGGTGTCAAAGGTCAGCGCGCGTATGTCCTTAAGGCTCATGTCGATTTTCCCGGTCCTGTATGTGAGCTGTCGCGCTCTGAGATTAAAGCTTCCGCGCCGGCGGCACCAGATCTCCCATCGGGCGAAACAAATCGCCGGGCGGCTCCGGTATCGGTGGATCGGCTTCGCCACCTTGTGCTTCACTGTTCCCTGTCGCCGCGGCGAAGCGGGCGAATGAGCGGATCGGATGTCTGACACTTTCAACGCCAGGGACTGGCTGCGCACCGGGATGGTGGGCATTTTCATGCTCGCCATCACGGCCATGTTCCTCGGCATGATCCGGGGGTTTCTCGAAACGCTGTTTCTCGCAGCCGTGTTCAGCGCAATGGCCATGCCGCTGTACAGATGGCTTTGCGCGCGGCTCAACGGCCGCAAGGCGGCGGCGTCGGCATGCACGCTTGTCGCGCTCATCGCCGCCGTGCTGCTGCCGGGCCTGTTTCTGATCACGCTCATGGCCGGGCAGGCCGCCGACCTGGCGACCAACGTCGTGCCTTGGGCAAAGAAGCTCGTGGCCGACATCAGCCAGCTTCAACCCACGCTGCCCGACTGGGTTCCCTTCCGCGAAAAGATCGAAGCGCTCGGCCCGCAGATCGCCGCCAAAATGACCAGTGTCGCCGGAGAAATCGGTCAGTTTCTTCTGGGCTCGGTTGCAGCGGCCACGCAGGGCACCGCCAAGTTCCTGCTGAAACTCTTCGTCCTCCTCTACGCCATGTTCTTCTTCCTGATCGACGGACCGTCGATCGTCGAAAAAGTGCTGAAGATCACGACGCTCGGGATCGAAATGCAACGCAAGATCATGACCCAGGGCTACATCGTCGCGCGGGCGACGATCAAAGGCACTCTGGTGATCGGTGCCGTCCAGGGATTTCTTGGCGGCATCGGCCTGTGGGCGACCGGCGTTCCCAATGCGGTGCTGTGGGGCGCGGTCATGGCCATCGCCTCGGTTCTCCCGGGCATCGGCACGGCGCTTGTCTGGCTGCCGGCCGTCGTCTACCTGCTGGCCATGGGGCAGACGCTGCCGGCGATCGGCCTGGCGGTCTGGTCCGCGGCGCTGGTCGGTACCATCGACAACATCCTGCGGCCAAAGCTGGTCGGCGGCGACACCAAAATGCCGGATCTGGTCGTCCTTGTGAGCACGTTCGGCGGACTTGCCACGTTCGGTGCGTCGGGCCTGGTCATCGGACCGGTCGTCGCGGCTGTGTTCTTCACAACGTGGGACGTGTTCGCCGAGGCCAACCAACCGGCAGACGACGCCGGCGGCGAACAGACGGGCCCGGCCGATCCGGGCGGCTAGAGCGCATCGACATTTGCAGAGTTACGGCAGGCCCCGGCCCAGTGCCACAGATAGGCGCCGGCCCGGGCCGGGCAAGCTCCGGGATCGGTTCCTTGCAGGCGGTCATGGTCCCTACAGCCCGTTCAGAATCTCGCTGAACCGGCTGAGCGGCCTGTGGTCGCGCAGCATGGCGAGGGGCACGCTGAAATGTCCGCAGCGCCAGACGAAACGGTTCTCTTCGGGAATGGCCCAGCGGTCGACCAGAGCCTGGCCGCTGTCGAAAGGCGTTACGTCATCGTGGCTGCCGAGCACCGACACGATGGTCTCCGGCGGCATCACGGGCAGCTCGATCGGATCGATCAGCGGGGCATACCGGGCGATCAGGTCCTCGGTCCAGCCGACCGCCTCGGTGCGTTCGGCGATGCCCCAGACGCGCGCCAGAGAGCCCTTGCCGACCGCATCCTCGATGCGGCCGCAATGGGTGATCAGTAGGAGCGCGTCGGGATGCAGCGGTTGCGGCCAGTAGCGCGATTTGTCGGCCACGAGCTGCGCCGTCATCGCTCCGAGGCTGGTGCCGCCGATGCCGACCGGCCCGGTGGTGGTCTGCCGGCACCAGTGCATCAGGACGGCCCACTCCTGCACCGCGGAGGTGAACAGGTCGAGGGCGCCGAGCGGCGCGGTCGCGACGAACTGCTCGCCGCCATAGCGGCCGGGCGGCACCCGGCGTCCGTGCCACGGCGCCTCGGGCCTGATCACGCGGTTGCCCATCTCGGCCAGCGCCTGGGCCTCGTCGGTCAGGCCCCGCCAGTGGTCGAATTCGACACAGATGCCATGACCGAGGATGATCGTCGGCGGGTTCTCGACACCTTTCGGCTCGTAAACCCGCGCGATGGTCTGATCGTTCATGCGGGCCGAGGGCGAGGTGAAGCGGAGCCAGTAGTCCCTCCGGGTCTCGGTTTCGATGACCCGCGATTTGACGATCTCCGGCATGATTTCGGGCGGGCGGAACGCGGCCTCGGGATCGTCGGCGAAGCGGCCGTAGATCGCCTCGACCTCTGACGGGGTCGGCGTGTTCCACTGGATCGGCGTCACCGCGCCGCGCAGCTTGAGCGGGATGAAGATGCGCCGAAGCGCGTTATAGCCGTTGCGGCGGAACAGCCGCGCATGTTCGATTTCCTTCAGCGTCTCGTCGCTGGGCGTGTCCCGTCCCCAGAACGCCTCTTCCCACAGGTCCTCCATGTCGACGACGCCGTTGCGTGCGGTCTCGAAGCGCTTGAGGCGGGGCTCCAGCATCGAGCGCAGCCACGGCGCCGGCTCCATCGGCGCTTCCGCGCAATAGCGCTCGATCGAGCCATCGGCCGCGCGGGCGGCTGCCCACAGCCGGGACAGGGGGAAGAACCATCTGGCGAGAACCTGCAAGGCCACCTGATCGAACCACGGTCGGGCGATCAGACCGCCGACCGGGGTCCGCAAGCTGCCGACCATCATTTCCTGCAACGGGAAACTCCACGAGGTTTTGGCGTTCGAAGCGTCCATCATTGCGCACCGAGCTTGGAACGCAGCTGGATCACCGAGTTCGCGTAATATTGCAGCAGCACCGTTTCGTCTGATGCCGGCGAGAGCAATCCCGCATCGTCTTCGAGCACAAGCCCACGCACCGTCATCAGCCGAAGCCCTTTCTTGAGCGAAGGTTCATCGCCATCCTGTTCGAACCCGATATGGGCACCGCGGCCGCGAAGTTCACGCACAATCTCGTCCGCCTCGGTGAGCACTGTTGTCGCATCCGCCGGCGACCCGCGCTCAAGCAGTAGCATGGACAGCAGCGGCACCGCGAGCACCGGGATTTCTTTGATGATGCGCTCGGTGATCTCGCTCCCGAGGGTCTCGACGGCGGCGAAGAACGCGGGCTTGTCCATGGCCGAGAGATTGATCTTGTGCTGCGCGGACCAGTCCTTGAGCGAGAGCGGCTTGCCGAAGCTCGCACAGGCCGTGCCGAAACCGTGCCGCCTGCCGGTCAGCTTCCGCGCCACTTCGCGGCCGAGAAAACGCAGCGTCGAGCCGAGCACGAAGATGCTGCCGCGGCCGCGAAAATCGGTTTCGGCATTGGCGATCAGGGTGCGCTCTTCGAACACGCGGTCGAAATTCACGCCGACCGGCACAAACAGGATATCGCGGGCGCCGCGCGGGTCGAACGTGCGGATGATATAGCCCATCAGGCCGAGCTTGGGCGGGTTGACCATGCCGTTCCGCGACAGCCGGCCTTCCGCGAAGATGGCATGGGGAACGCCGCCCTCGGTCGCCATCTGCACGTAGCGCTCGAGAACCTTGCGGTAGAGGTTGTCGTCGGATGCATTGCGCCGCAGGATATAGGCGCCGGCCGACCTGAGGATCGCGCGCAACGGCCAGATCCGTGCCCATTCGCCGGCACCGTAGGACATCGCCGTATCCTGCGACGCCAGATAGGTGACCAGCATATAGTCCATGTTGCTGCGGTGATTGATGACGAAAACGACGGAGCTGTTCTCGGGAAACTGCGACAGCGCCTTCTCGTGCGCGAAGCCCAGCCGGACCCAGTAGAACGAGCGCAGGAACCAGCGGGCGACCCGGTAGCCGAGCTGGAAATAGATCACCGGGTTGAACGACGGCACCATCTCGCGGGCATATGTGACGACCTCCGCCATGACCCCGTCGCGAGTGACGCCGCGCTCTGTCGCGACCTGCTCGACCAGCTTCATCACTTCGGGATCGTAGGTCAGCCGGTCGATGAGGACCTGCCGCTTGGTCAATTGGAATATCGGCAGCTTGAGCCGCAACCGGTCGTTGACGTCCTGAATGACCCGGTTGACCCGCCGCCGGAAGAACCACCTGATGCCGGGCAGGAAGAAGTGGTTGATCAGGGCGAGCACGGCAAGCGCAACGACGACAAAAACGAACCACAGGGGCAGTTGCACGGTCGATGTCACGGTTCATCCCGGTGATCGTTGATCATACGCGCTTGCGGTGGGCACGACGCGGCCCCGCACGGTGGCCCGAGCCTGTCCCGAATTCATGCTTCGGGTCAAACTCTATCATCCCGTGCGGACAGTCGGCACGCGGACCGGGAACATCGGTGTTTGATGATCCGTCGCGAAACAGGCTAGTATTGCCGCCCATACAAATCCCACCGGCGGGCCGAAGTACAGGCCTGCCGGTGCCGCTTTTCCCCGCCGTTCGCGGATATATCATAAGAATGCCGATATGTATGATTCTGGTTTATGGCTGTTTTTATTTTCACTTGTAGTTGTCACGGCAATACTCGTTCCTTGTATCGCACTGTTAATTCTGTACAGGCGCTACCGCAAGATCGCCAAAGCGCTGCCCGACCCGTACGACATCAGGCAGACCAAACCGGCAACGATCGACGAAAAGCGGGACCTGGCCGCATCCGAACTTCTGCGTGAGTGGTCGGAAATACCGGACGACGAGGTCGAGGTGACCCGCGACGCGCTGTGGACGGCCATGCTCCTGGAAGCGGCGTCGGACGGCAGCATTGATCATCGCGAGATGAGCTTTGTCGCCGACCTGTTCGGCCGAATGGCCGGAAATGAAATGGACTTCAGGCCGGTCATCAAAGCCGCCGAGCTTGTTCAGAGCGACAAGCAATCCGCGCTGTCCGATATCTCCAAGGCGAGCGGCGTCAGCGCCGCGTCCAAAGAGCATATTCTGGCCGGCGCTTTCCTGGTCAGCGTGTCCGATCATACGCTGACCGAGACGGAAACCGCCTGCCTGGGCGATATCGCCGATGCCCTGGCGATAAAGCAGCGCGAACGCAAAGCCCTCTTCAAAGGCCTCACAAAACGGCTCGGGCTGTAGCTCCGCTTTCGCGCGGCTGGTCATCGGGTTCGGCGTGTCAGGGCTTGGCCGCATCGGCCGACGGAAACTCCAGTATGACGAGCGCGCCCGGCGGCTACCGGCCCCCCTTCGATGTTCTCGGAGCGGGCCCAAGTGATGACCGCGCAAATTTCTTCCAAGGAAGTGCCCCCGCCCGGCGTCTTACAGTCAGATGCGATGCAGGGTCTGGCCGATAATACTCCGACACTCATTTCCAGGTGCGGCACGGATTTCGTCTTTGGCGGTTCCGCAACGGGTGGGTTCTGTTCCTGAAGCGATCGGCAGGACCGGTCGCGGCAGGTCGCATTCAGAGGTGGGACCGACCGACCCTCCTCTGCAACGGCATAATTTTCTGCCGGTTACTTCCCATTTTTATCGAAATTGGAGTGCTATGCATTATGTCAAAACTCATTATCAATCTCCTGGGCAAGTTCAGCCTTGGCGTCGGGTCTCCCGAACAACCCTGCAAATTGCCTCCCCTCCCGCAAATACTGTTGGTCTATTTCCTTTTTCACCGCCACCGGTGGCATACCCGCGAGGAAATCATTGAGCAGTTCTGGCCGGAGCACCCGCCGCGGAAAGCAGGATCCAGTCTCACTTCGACACTCTCCAGACTGCACCAGGCGATACCGTCCGACGATGGGCCGCTGATCAGAAACTGCGGCAGCAATGCCCTGATGTTTTCAGATGACGTCGATATGTGGGTCGACACCGATGCGTTCGAAGCCGAAGCGTCGCTCGACGACACAGCGCTCAGCGAACGCGAGGCGGAGCGCCTTGAAACGGCCATGCAGCTCTATCACGGCGACCTGCTGCCGGGCTGGCACGAGGACTGGATCCTGATCGAACGGGAACGGCTGAGGCACCTCTTTGTCGTCTCGCTGGGGCGCCTGATGGCGTTCCATGAGCAAACCGGTGCGCTGGAGAGGGCGGTGGCCTGCGGCCAGCGGCTGCTTAAGTTCGAACCGCTGCACGAGGCCACGCACGAGGCGCTGATGCGCATCTATCTGCGCACCGGATTCCGCGCCGCCGCGCTCAAGCAGTACGAACTCTGCCGAACCCTGCTCGAAGCGAAATTCGCCGTGCTGCCGAACGACAAACTCCGCGCGCTTTACGCGAAAGCGCGCAATCCGGATTCACGCCCGCGCAATCGATCGGCCAGGTCGGCGGCGGCACGGGAGCTTGAGCACTCGGGCTCGTCCGAGTGACGGCGGGCTGCATGAAGGTGGACACACACGCCATCGCGCCATCCGAAACGCAGCCGCACCTGCATCCCCGTTCGTTTTACCAAGGTGGATCTACGTGTCATCGCCGCCGGTATATGGCGTCAGGCGCGGGATCCACCGCCCTACGTTGCGCTTGTAGATCGCGTAAGACCGGCCGAAGCGCTTTTCCAGCTGGGGTTCTTCTGAAAGCGCGAAATAGAACGTGTTGACGACGATAAACGCGATCATCCAGACGAGGATCGGCAGCGACTGCAACAGGACCGCCTCCGCGATCAAAAACAGACTGGCTCCAAGCAGCATCGGATTGCGGACGTAGCGGTATGGGCCGAGAACAATGAAGTTCTTGATCGGTTCCCAGGGGGCCGGCGTTCCGCCGCCGCCCTGAACGGCAAACAACCGCATGGTCCAGACCATCAGGGCAAGGCCCGCGGCAGCGAAAGGAAGGCCCGCCAACCAGGGTGTCACCGCGGCTGGAGGAAAGCTCGCCGCATAGGCGGTGGTTCGCGTCAACCAGACGATCAGGGCTGGAACATAGACCAGAGCCGTACCCGGGAGGATGACTATCGCTTTGATGAAAGGCACATTCATCGCACACTACGGCAGGCTGATTTGTTGCAGGACATCGCCGCCAACGGTCACGCCGGCAGGTTCCGAAACTGCCGTCTGCCGCTCCGGACTCTTGAGATCATCCGGGCAGCGAACAAACGGATCGCCTCAACATTGCCCGCAGGTCTCGTGAGAGGACGCACCCCGCGACGGTCAAGCTCCGCTTCGGGCGGAAAATACGCCGTAAGGTCAACGGTTCCAATATCCTCGATTTCCTCCCGATAGTTCCTGCTCTTCGCATAAGGCTCGAAGTCCAGCAGGGACGATACAGCTTCGGTCGCCGCTATATGGGTGTCGCCTTCGACCGAGTTCTTCAGAAGGCGGTGGGCGACGATCACCGGCTCGCCAGCGAGCTCGGTCAGGCCGCTCACCTCCTTCTCAAGCACCGTGCCCGCATGCATGACGGTCTTGAGACGAAGGTTTTCGATCGTCTGGCAGGCCGTGCATATGCAGCCGCCGACGCTCTTGTCGAACAGCTCCTTCTGTTTGTCCCGGAATGCAGCCATGAAAGCCACGGCCTGACGCGCCACGTCGTTCACCGCGTCGGCGGTCACGCCCGCCACTTCAGCCGTCATGAAGGCGGCATCGCCTTCCAGCTTCTGAATCGTGAGAGGAAATGACGCGTTTCGTGTGACCGCCTCCAAAAGCTCGGAAACAATCTGCTCGGCATGGACCACGCTGCTGCGATGCATAACCACAAAGCGCGTGTAGCCCGATATGTCGGCAAGAACAATGACCGCTTCGAAGGTTCGCATGACATCGGTTCCCGGAACAGTTCGCGCCCGCGTGCCCCGCGCGTTACCAGATCATATACATGTCGCCGCGCGCTTTGGAGCCCGATGACGCGGAATGACGCCAGGCGGTGGCCATCGGCCTTCCGCGTCATCGCCCGTGCGTGCCGATCACATTCGCCTACATTTGCATGGCTTCGCAAATTTCGACGCTGCCGCCCGCCTTGAGAATGGGGCAGCCTTTGGCCTTGGCGATCGCATCGTTCTTGTCGTCGGCGTCAACGATGGTGTAGCCCGCGGCGGGGTTGGTGCCGCCGTCATCAGCAACGGAACCGTCGGCATGAACCGTTGAGGACGGACCAAAAGGCGCACCGGGATCGGTGGCGTTGAGAGCACCCAGCCACGCGCCCCATTCGGCCATGACCGCGGCGGTTTCCTCGTCGCTCTCGGGCTTTTTGCCGCCGTGATATATAAACACAAACTTTGCCATGTCACTTCTCCTCGGTTTCACCTTGGGCGCCCCGGAACATACGGGACGCCGCCTGATCTCCCGCATTGGGTGATCCGGTTACAAGACGAACGGGAGAAGTCGGTTTCGACAGGGGCGCAGGATTATTTGCTCCCAGAGCCGAAACCGCGTTGGCGCGCAGCAGTCTTCAGATGATGATCCGGCGCAGAGCGTCAGCCGGGAACCAGGGATCCTTGCGCTAGAGCGTGTCGCGATCATTCTGATTCGCGTCATCGCCCTAGCTCTTTGTTAAAACATGTCTTTATCCCGAAACCGGTGTCCACTTTCGGGAGACATGCTCTAGCCGGACGCTTCCATCGGCAAGTCCTGGGACTGCTTGCGTGCCTGCTGGAGGGCGCCCCAGATATCGGGGTGAATTGCGTCCGGAATGCCCGCGTGGCTGAGCAGTACGTTCAGGGAACCGGTTTCGCCGTAACGCACCGAGCTTCTGATCTTCTGCAGGCGTTGACCCGAGAGGATCGACAGAGCGGCTTCGAAGAATGCCAGACGGCCGTCGCGCAGCGCCGCTGTCATCAGGTGATGCGTAAGCTTGTCTTCCTGCTGCAGGCGCTGAACCAGTCCCAGGATGCGTGTTTCCGGCGTTATACGGATCAGCCGCAATATGCTCGCCGTCTCCGCCTCAAAGGTGATCGGTGCGATGTGATCGGGGAGATTGTGGAGCTTGGAGAGCTTCTCTCCGGCCGCCTCGGACACTTTCGTGATGAGTTCGGCAGCAATCTCCGAGCTCAGATCGGTGCGATCGGCCAGCTTGTCGAGCACACAGGGCGAAATCTCGAACTGCTTCATCAAAGCCTGGCAGACCGCCGTGGTCACCGGCGTTGCGTCGTTCTCAACGAGGGTTTCGGCAACCTCGGTATCGCCGGTCTGCGTAAGCGCGATCGCAAGGCCTTCGCTTATCGATGTCCGGCCGGCAACGGCGATCCGCGCGCCGCGCGAGATCGTCACCACGAGTTCCTGCCAGTCATCGTCGGAAAAGATTTCGGTGACTTCGAGAAACGGACAGGCGACCGACTCGACATCGCGCGCAATCTTGAAGGCGACTTCCCGCTCGAGATATTTGGAGTGCATGACCGCTTTGGACAGCTCGCCCCTGACCCGTTCGATCGCATCGTCGACCAGATGACGCGCCAGGGCTTCGGCTGCCTTGCGCTCGGCGTCCGGCACATTGTCGGTGGTGAGATACTCGCCGACACGACGCGCAACCTTCATGAGCGCGTCTTCATCTTTGTCGAGCAGAAGGTCGCTCAGTTTGACATCAACCATCCTGGAAGCCGCCGGTTCTTAAGAATTCATCGCCGGAAGTTTCTCACATCCGACTTAGTTTCAAGTTAAGAACAGAACTTCGACAGGTTGCATGTCCGCTTTTCTGCACTTTTTGCGTAGCGACACCATGCACCCGCCCTGAAACGTTGTCCGGGCAGTCCCGCTCTGTCCAATTTGCCCCGGCGATACCGGTGGAGCCGCAGAAAATGACCCAAACGCATTATTGCAAGTCCTGGTTTTCGGCCAAGAAACGGGCGATCCAGCCATGGGATGAAGAACAGGCGCGTTCGGCCCACGAAGGGCGCCTGCCCTACACGGTGCTGGTGGGAGACCCGGAGAGCCCACATGCCGTGCTTTTGGTGTCCGGCAAAATGAACTTCGTCGGCGTGGATTTTCTCGACGAGCGGCTGCGCGAGGCCCTGTCCTACAGTTTCAAGGAGATCGAACCGGGCACGCTGTTCCTGAGCATGGCGACCTACCGGGAGTTCGACGGCGATGAGGACAGCGTGCTCGGGGGGACATCCTACATTTTCAAACCGGACGGCGGCGTGATTATCCGCAGAGAAGCGTTCGATCCGCACACTCTCGAGAAATCGGAGACCAACGCAGATGTGTCCGGAAACTATGAAGCCTATCCAAGCTTCGGGGACTACGAGCGGCTGTGCCTGATCGAAAGGGGAAGTCCGGACGGAGCGGACAAACAGGTCTGAATCCGATTTCAGGCACGGTCCTCCCTGGCCAATCTTCCAGCCGCGAGTACACAGGCCCGCTCATCCGTATCGGTTCACACCGTGACTGACGGGTCTGATCCGGTTGTGGGGTCGGCCCGCGCCGGTCATCGGCCCCAGTCACACATTGGTCGGCAGATACGTGATCGGGCCGTCATGCTGGGCGAAACCGAACGGATATCCGACGATACCGGCCTGATCCCACGCCCGCCCGCATGCCGCCAGGAAGCATGCATGGACGTAGTCAGCGGCGATGTATTCCGAAAGCCGTTCGAATTCGAACTCCGGATCGTAGTTCAGATAGTCATGGACGTTC
>JBPCWF010000790.1:0-4133 GCA_051009775.1 Hyphomicrobiales bacterium
GCGCTCGATGCCGAAAACATGGCCCTGCCGATGAACCCGTTCGACTTCGCCGCCAGGATGTGGCGCGGTGCGGAGGCCATGATCGCGCTTCAGCGCAACGATCTCGGCAATCTCATCCAGCTGAGCGGCCAGGAACTGGCCGACATCATCGCCTTTGTGCATGACGCCGAGGAACAGAAGAAGTTTTCCGAGGCCGACATCCCGCAGCGGATCCTGGACGTGATGTCAGAGGTCCACGGCGACAAGAACGAGAATTAGGGCCTGCTGAGATTCAACCCTGCCCGGCGATCGCCTTGTAGCGGTTGTCGAGTTCGGCCTGGCGGGCAAGGGCTGCCGGGTCGAGGTCCGTATTGGCTGGAATGTCCTCTTCGAAATGGCGATATCCATCCCGGCCCCGGACCAGCATGGCGCTTTCGTGGTCGCCCTTGGTTTGTCGCACATGGGCGGCGACATACTGCACATTGAGGCCGATGCGCCGATCGGCGCTGCGGTTGGGCATGGAGGCGTGCAGCGTCCAGCCGTGATGGAACGAGGCCTGGCCCGGCTCAAGCGGGCACATTACGGCGTCGGCCTCGCTGATGCCGCGCACCGTCTGGCCCTGAAACAGCACATTGCTTTCGTCCTCGTTGATCTCGTGGTCCCGGCGGCCGTGGAGGTGACTGCCCGGCACCATGCGCATGCAGCCGCTCTCCGCGGTCGCCGGCGAGAGCGCCAGCCACATGGTCACCTGGTCGTCATGGCTGAGGCCCCAATAGGTCAGGTCTTGGTGCCAGCTGACATGAGACGCGGTGCCCGGCTCCTTTACGATATAGGTCGTGTTGTAGAGCAGGATATCGGGTCCGATCAGCTGTTCCACGATGTCCAGCACGCCCGGCAGGGTCACCAGCTCCAGCGGTGAGCGCAGGATCGTGTGCATCTTGACCTTGTAGTGCACCTTGCCCAGCGCGGCCTCCGCCCGTTCCATCGCCTCGCGGTGACGGGCGGCTTCGGCCGCACTGACGATGTCGACGCCGGAGATATAGCCGTCGTGCTGGTAGCTTTGCTTCAGGCTCTCAAGATCGCTTGCCGTCATGCCCGGACCCTTTTCCTCAGGCGCCGGTCCCTCGGTGTCGGGCGACCCGGCCGCTCAGTTCAGCGGATACGCCCGAACGATATCGCCGTCAAGCACGCTGACATCAAGCCGCCATGGGCGGCGCCCCCGCAACGCTTCGTAAACGTAATAGCCGTCGCCCTCGCAGGTGACGACTTCGATGTGATGGAAGCCGTGTTCGCGTGCGATATGCGTGCCCTGCAGGCAGCTGACCCCTTCGTCCGCCGCCGCGTAGCCCGCATCTGTCCCGGCCGTGCGGGACTGATATCTGGGCGCGCGGCGCAGGCTCGCCCGGCGCCGGGGATCGGGCAGGGGCGGAAGCCGGCTCGCCGCGACATCGTGCGACCGCGGACACTCCGCGGGTTCGTTCAGGTGGCGCTGAATATCGGCATACCAGTATCGCTCACCCGCCCCGGCCGTGGGCGCGGCCAGAACCGCAAAGGCCATGAACACCAAAACAGCAAGCGTGGCGGTCTTTACCCGTGACATGACGAACCTCCCTCAGGCGTTTTTCTGGCGGAGCACTGACAGTCGGCCTCATTTGTGGAGATTATTTGGTTCCAAAGTGGCGACAACCCGGCCGCCGGGATGCGTTTACACCCTCCTAACCCGCGGCGTGCTATACTGTCCGTCAGATTCGCTCCAAACCGAGAGCTTCGACGGAATTGAAAAATTTGTCCGCAAACGGTTGCCCCTCGGAGGCCAAACAGCTATTGCTGGATGGCCGAAGCGATACAATATCAACGAAAATGACGACGAGGCAGCGTAAGTTGGGGTGGTTTGAGTGGGTGAAGCGGCTCGTCCGTTATCGGCTCCACATTCCTATGAAGCGCTGCCAGCATCCGCCCGAGCACATAGCGCGCGGCGTCATGGTTGGTTTCGTCTGGGCGATGCTTCCGTTTTTCGGCATTCAGATGGGACTGGTGTTCGCGACCTGGCTGGTGACCCGCGGCCTGTTCAAGTGGAATTTCTCGCTGGTCAACGGCCTCGCCTGGACCTGGGTCACCAACGTCTTCACCATCATTCCCGCGTATTATCTGTTCTATGTCACCGGGCAGTTCATGCTCGGCCGGCTCGACGACGTTTCAGGCTATGGCGCGTTTACCGATCTCCTGCGCACCTTCATGGATTGGGAAGGCGGCGCCTGGCACACGATCATGTCGTCGATCAACGGCGCCCTGACCAGCCTCGGCCCGCCGATCCTGGTCGGCTCGATTCCCTGGGCTGTGGCCTCCGGCTGGCTGGCCTACAAGCTCAGCCTGCAGTTCGTCATCAACCATCGCAAACGGCGCGAAAGAGTGGCCAGCGGAGCCCGCTCTCCGGCGACCTAGGGCATCGTCCCCAGAATTCCCGGATGTGCTTTGCGCCCGGGATTTGGCCGTTACTGCGCTTTAACCAAACTTAGTTTGGCGTTTGTAGAATAGCTGCGGATCAGACATACTTGGTCTTTTTTGGAGACAGCGTGTCGTCATGAGCGAATCCAAGCATATCGTTCTGACCTCGCACCCCCCGAAGGGCGACCTGCGCCCGCCGCAAATCACCTGGGGTGCGGAGACACCGCACGACCGCGGGCCGGTGATCGGCTCGTTCAACGCGCCCCAGCAACGCAATGTCATCGGCGTCCATTCCGGCGCCTACGGGCTCTACCGGGCGCTGGCGATCGCCGCCGGCACGCTCGATCCGGTCCACAAGCCCGACCTCACCAACACATCGCCGACCACCCGCATCGGCCCGTTCCCGCAATGGACCGACCCGGCCAAGATCGTCTCGTTCGACCCGTACGGCCATATGGTGGCCGAAGCCTTCGAGGAGTTCCTCGATCAGGGGCTCGACATCCGGCCGACCATCGCCGTCACCCGCGCGCGCATCCATCTTGCCGAGCTGCGCGAAGCCATGGCCGCCGGCCGGATCGAACCCGACGGCAAGGTGCTGATGGAAGGCGGCGAGGCCAATGTCACCAAGGCGGCGATCGAACCGGTGTGGTACCTGCCGGGCATAGCCGAGCGGCTCGCGATCACCGAGGCGGACCTCCGCCGGTCCCTGTTCGAATATACCGGCGGCATGTTCACCGAACTCGTCACCCGGTCCGACCTCAACGTCTTCCTGCCGCCGATCGGCAATATATCCGTCTACATCCTCGGCGACGTCAGCGCGCTGTGGGATCCGGCAAAGCCACTGGCCTGCCGGGTGCATGACGAGTGCAACGGGTCGGACGTCTTCGGCTCCGACATCTGCACCTGCCGGCCCTATCTCACCCACGGCATCGAGGAAAGCGTGCGCACCGCCCAGGACGGCGGCGCCGGACTGATCGTCTATAACCGCAAGGAAGGCCGGGCCCTGGGCGAGGTCACCAAGTTCCTGGTCTACAACGCGCGCAAGCGCAACCCCGGCGGCGACAACGCGGCGTCCTATTTCGAACGCACCGAGTGTGTCGCCGGCGTCCAGGACATGCGCTTCCAGGATCTCATGCCCGACATCTTCCATTGGCTCGGCATCACCCGCATCGACCGGTTCGTCTCCATGAGCAACATGAAATACGACGCACTGGTGGCTCAGGGCATCGAGATCGGCGAACGTATCCCGATCCCGGACGAACTGATCCCGCCCGACGCCCAGGTCGAAATGGATGCCAAGAAGGCCGCCGGCTATTTCACCGATGAGACGGTCTCGACGCCGGACGATCTCACCGGCACGAAGGGCCGGGCCATTGACGATTACTGAGACAGCCTCGGGCCACACCGAAACCGGGGCCGCCGCCTGGTTGATGACGCCCAACGCGATCCGCACGCGTTGCCGCATGATCCACGAGGCGGGCCTGCGCGGCGAGCTCGACCATTTCACGATCGATCTGCAGAAGCTTGACGACGTCGCCGGCTATGTCCGCGAGACCATCGAAATCAACTATCCGGATCTGGACATTCCCTACCACGCCCGCTGGCGCCACTTCGTCGTCGACGGAGAGGACCGATGGCAAAGCCTCGCGGCCACGCTCGATGCCGACGGCCAAGAGCGCGCCCGAATTGCGTTCGACCTCGTGGTCACC
>JBPCWF010000791.1:0-5086 GCA_051009775.1 Hyphomicrobiales bacterium
CGCTGATGCTCTTGGCCGTGCCGTGGGGCGAGACCCGTCGATGGTCCTCGCCGTGCGAAAGGAAATGAAGCCTTGAGCCGATCGAGCCGTAGCGTGCCATGAGGTCGCCCTTGTCGGCCGCCTGCAATTGGCCGATCGTGCGGATGCCGTCGCGCGCGAGCTTGCGCTGCAGGGCCTTGCCGACGCCCCAGATCAGGCCGACCGGCTTGTCCGCCAGGAAGGCCGGCGCCTCGTCGCTGGAGAGCACGGAAAAGCCGCGCGGCTTGTCCAGATCGGAGCCGAGCTTGGCCAGGAACTTGTTGTCGGAAAGGCCGATCGAGGCCGTGACCTCCAGTTCGTCCTCGATCCGCCGGGTCAGCATGGCCAGCGTGCGCGCCGGGCTCTGGCCGTGCAGCCGCTCGGTGCCGTTGAGGTCGATGAACGCCTCGTCGATGGACAAGGGTTCGACCAGCGGCGTGAGCTCGCGCATCAGGCGGCGGACTTCGCGGCCGACGGCTGCGTATTTCTCCATATTGGGCCTGATCACGACAGCGTTCGGGCATCGTTTGAGCGCCTTGAACATGGGCATCGCCGAGCCGACTCCCTGGATGCGCGCGATGTAGCAGGCGGTGGAGACGACGCCGCGGCGCCCGCCGCCGATGATCACCGGCTTGTCGCGCAGCTCCGGATTGTCGCGCTTCTCGACCGCCGCATAGAACGCGTCGCAGTCGAGATGGGCGATCGCCAGCTCGTTCAGGCGGGCATGCCGGACCACGCGCGGGCTGTGGCAGGATGCGCAGCGCGCACCGTCCGGCACATCGCACAGGCAATCGCGGCAAAAGCCGGGCTTTCTGTCAGGGTCTGCGGTCGCCATCTGGGCGCAAGTCTATGTTCCGTGTCTGTTCGCGGCAACCGATTCCATCGGCCCGGTGTCAGTCCCACAGCCGCGCCGCGCCGCGCACGCCGCTGGTATCGCCGTGATCGGGGGGCACGATGACGACGGCGGTGTCATCGGCGAAAACGTGGTGTGCGACCATGGGCGCCACGGCGTCGTAGAGATGGTCGAGCTTCGACAGGCCGCCACCAAGCACAATGATGTCCGGATCGATGATATCGACCACCACGGCCAGCCCGCGGGCAAGCCGCTCGGCGTGGCGCGCCAGCGCGGCCTACGCCGGTTCGTCGCCGCCAGCCGCGAGCTTTGCGATCTCTTCCGCGGTCGCCGTTTCGCCCGTGTGCCGCGCATGATCGGCCGCGAGCCCCGGTCCGCTGAGCCAGGTCTCCAGACAGCCGTTTCGGCCGCACCAGCACTCAGGGCCCGGATGTTCCTGCGCCCCCGGCCAGGGCAGGGGCGTGTGGCCCCATTCGCCGCCGATCGCCCGCGGGCCGACAACGGGTTTGCCATCGATCACGATGCCGCCGCCGCAGCCCGTTCCCAGGATCACGCCGAAGACGCACTCCTTTCCCCGCGCCGCGCCGTCACTGGCTTCCGACAGCGCAAAGCAGTTGGCGTCATTGGCGAGCCGGACAGGCCGTGCCAGCCGGTCGCATAAATCGGCGTCGAAAAGGCGGCCGTTGAGCCACACCGAATTGGCGTTCTGAACCAGGCCGGTGGCGGGCGATATGGAGCCCGGCATGCCGATGCCGACCGAGCCTTGCGATCCGGTTTCGCTTTCGATGCCGTCGACAAGCGCGCGGATCGCCTCAAGCGTCGCTTCATAATCGTCGCGCGGCGTGGCAATGCGTTTCGACGCCACCACCTTGTCGGTGCGATCCATCGCGATCGCGGCGATCTTGGTGCCGCCGAGGTCGATGCCGATCCTGAGCGCGGCGCTCATGGGCCTTCACGGCTGCCGCGCGCCGACCAGCGCGGCGATGAAGTCTCTGGTTTCCGTCCAGTTGTCGGTCCGCAGGGCGACACCGTCCATCGGCGGCACATGGCGGGAAAAACGCTGGTCGGGCAGGAAATGGATGAGATGGGTCTCGGGGCACCATTCGCCAACCGATTTGATGTTGTTCGGACTGTCGTCGATGAACACCGCGGCGTGGTCGCTGCCGTCGGTCAGCGCTTTCACCGCCGGCCCCTTGTGGCCGCTATTGGCGATCACCGGGTAGGTCAGCCCGTGGCCGCGCAGGTTCTCGACCCGGTCTTCGAGATAGGCCTCCGGCAGGTTGGTCAGCATGACGATCTCGCTGTGCCGACCGAGCTCGACGAGCGAATCGACGGCGCCGTCGATCGCGTCCATGACCCGGGTGCGCGCCTCGAAGCAGCCGAACAGGAGTTCGCCGAGCTTTGTGCCCGACACCGGTTCGTCGTTGTGCTTGTGGCGGACATTGCCGTTGAGCGCGAAGCTTGCCGGATCGAGCCGGCATCCGTTGTCCTCCAGATGGGCCTCGAGGCTTTGGATGAAGTGCACCACGACTTCGTCGACATCGCAGATGATCAGGGGTCTGTCCTGGGCAAGCCGCAGGGCATCGATCTGCCGGCGCACGCTGTCTCTCAGATCCACGGGTATTTCCAGGCCTTTCAGATTGTGTCGCCGCCGGGCAGGGCGCGCCGAGCGGCGGCCGGGGCTTCCGGCGGCACATCGGCATAGTCGGCGAAGCCGACAACCAGAGCATCATCGCCCAGAATATAGTCGAGTATGCCGGCCAGCGCCGCAGAATCGCCGACTGCATGGTGTAAGTCTTGAGCCGTCAGTCCGCAGGTCGAGATGAAGCGATACAACCTTTCGTCGTCATCGGCGAGGAACGCGATGGCCTGCAGAGCCAGCGTCTCAGCACTCTCACGGGTGTATGTCGGCTGTTTCACTTTGCTTAACCTTGTCGGGCCGGAGATTGGAAATCCGGCAAAAACAACCCGGGGATTAAACAGTTAGTTACCTAAATGGCTTGAAATGCACGAACCAGGCTGGGGAGCTGTGGAGACACCTTGCTCATTTGATCCGTGTGGCTATAACGCGGGAGTAGAGTAGGTATGACACTGACTGCCGTCAATGACGCAAACTGCAATTCCAGCGCTGGGGATCGGCAGGCCATGACCAAGACTATACTTATAGTTGAGGATAACGAGCTCAATATGAACCTCTTCCATGACCTGCTTGAGGCTCACGGCTACAAGACGCTGCAAACCCGCGATGGTTTGTCCGCGCTCGATATTGCCCGTGAGCACATGCCCGACCTCATCCTGATGGACATCCAGCTGCCGGAAGTTTCGGGGCTCGAGGTCACGAAGTGGCTGAAGGAAGACGAGAACCTGCGGACGATCCCCGTGATCGCGGTTACCGCCTTCGCCATGAAGGGCGACGAAGAGAAGATCCGGGAAGGCGGCTGCGAGGCGTATATCTCGAAGCCGATCTCCGTGAACAGCTTCCTGGAGACGGTCGATAAGTTTGCTGGGAGTGAGAAATGACAGCACGTGTGCTGGTCGTCGATGATATTCTGGCCAACGTCAAGCTGCTCGAAGCGAAGCTGACTGCCGAATATTTCGACGTGCTCACGGCACGCTCGGGCGTCGAGGCCCTGGACGTGATCCAGCGCTCCGTCCCCGACATCATCCTGCTCGACGTCATGATGCCCGGCATGGACGGCTTCGAAGTCTGCCAGCGTCTCAAGTCCAACCCGCACACCCAGCATATCCCCGTGATCATGGTGACCGCGCTCGATCAGCCGCAGGACCGGGTCAAGGGGCTGGAGGCGGGCGCCGACGACTTCCTGACCAAGCCGGTGAGCGATGTCGCGCTGTTCTCGCGGGTGAAAAGCCTGGTCCGGCTCAAGATGCTGACCGACGAACTGCGCTCGCGCGCCGCCACCAGCGAGCGCATGGGGCTGCTCGACCAGGAAGTCCAGGAGTCCATGGCCAGGAAGCCCGGCAAGGTCATGCTGATCGACGACAAGGCGAGTTCCGTCGAGCGCCTGATGGGCGCGCTGGCCGAGCCGCATAATGTGACGGTTATCCAGGATCCGCAGCAGGCGCTGTTCGAGGCGGCGGAAAAGAACTGGGAGCTGCTCATCGTCAGCCTCAACCTGCAGGAGTTCGACGGACTGAGACTGTGCTCCCAGCTGCGCTCCCTCGAGCGCACCAGGCAGATGCCGATCCTGATCATCGTCGAGCCGCATGACAACGCGCGCCTGCTTCGCGCCCTCGACATGGGCGTCAACGACTATCTGATGCGCCCGATCGACAAGAACGAGCTGCTGGCGCGGGTGTTCACCCAGCTCAGACGTCACCGCTACACAGAGCGCCTGCGCGACAATGTCCAGCAGAGCATGGAGATGGCGGTCACCGATCCGCTGACCGGGCTCTACAACCGGCGCTACATGGAAACCCATCTCGGCACCCTGATCGACCAGGCCGCCAACCGCGGAAAGTCGATCTCGATCCTGGTGATCGACATCGACTACTTCAAGGCCGTCAACGACAACCACGGCCACGATGTCGGCGACCAGGTGCTGCAGGAGTTCGCCCTGCGGATCAGCGGCAATATCCGCAGCATAGACATGGCCTGCCGCTACGGCGGCGAGGAGTTCGTACTGGTCATGCCGGACACCGATATGACGGTCGCCTACAGGATCGGCGAGCGTTTGCGCCAGGTCGTGGCCTCCGTACCGTTCGATGTCGGCGTCAGCAAGGGGCCTTTGGACATCACGATCTCGATCGGGGTCTCCACGATGCAGGGCCCGGGCGACACCCCCGAAGATGTGCTCAAGCGCGCCGACCAGGCGCTCTACCGGGCCAAGCGGGACGGGCGCAACAGGGTCGTTGCCGACGCCGCTTAACGCGGTCCACGTTATCTCATCTGTATACGGATCACTTGGCGCGAATCTGAGTCTTCGCGTGGCCGCACACAGTGCACGTCAAGGACTGTACGCGGCGCCGGGCCGAGGGTGCGTTAAGGTTACTTGTTCTCCCTCAGGTTTTCGATTAACCTTACCGCTTTACTACCACAAAATGTTAGATGAAGAACCAATTGATTTTAGATTACCAATGGCCGATATTTGATTTGCAGACACACACGGAAGACAAAGTTTTCTGGTTGGGGCCGTAAGAATAACAACCGGATCTTGATGCGAGCAAGAAGTACTTCAAGTCCGCATCATCAATCCA
>JBPCWF010000792.1:0-5351 GCA_051009775.1 Hyphomicrobiales bacterium
CTTCAAACCTGTCTTGCGCGTTGGAGAAAATGCCCTTGCGGTTGTAGATGTTCATCAACGCCTGCGCCGCGCGGGACCTGGGTGCGTCGCCCTGCACGATCGTGGCGCCGAACAGGGACGCGCCGTCCGCCATGACCGGCAGCACGTGATCGAACAAAACGGCCTTCTCCGGAATCGATCCGGGAAGACAATGGAGCAGATAGCACAATCCGACGGAGTCGAATGTCCGCTCAATCGGCAAGGGCTCCAGGATATTGGCGACCACTGCTTCCGGTGAGAACCGCCCGATCCGCCGCGCGGCGGCGTCCAGGCTGTGGGAGTTGAGGTCGACAAGGGTGATCTGCGGGTCGGCAACGGGCCAGGCCGCCTTGTCGAGAAAGTAGCCGGTGCCGACGCCGACATCGAGATGCCGCGCGGAGACGTTGCGGTCATAGAGCGCTTCGAGCTCCGACGTCGGGCATCGCCACACGAAGCGATTGGAGAACCCCAGCACGAACCAGTCATAGATTTTGAGGGTTAGCGGTGTGTACGCGGCCTGCCCGGCCCTGACGCGGTCATCGTTGTCCACGGGTATTCAGGTCAAAGCCCGAACCGTGACCACAGCGCGCGGGCCTCGACGGCGGAGATCAGGTCGTCGGCCAGGGTGATCCGCCCGCCCTGGTCGAGCAGCGACCATTGCGGCAAGGGGCCGCGAAGCCCAAGCCGCCGCTTGAGCCAGCCGCCCTCCTGCGGCATGACCTTGAGGCGGACGTTCTCTCCGAACTTGTCGCGCATGACCGAGCGCAGATCGCCGAACCCGTCGATCAGGCCGAGCTCCCGGGCCCGCTCCGCGGTCCAGAACTCGCCGCTGAACAGCTTCTTCTCCGTGCCTTTCAGGACGCCGGCGCGGCGCTCGCGAACCAGCGCCTTGAACAGTTCGTGGATGTCCTTCTGGATCGCAAGCAGCTGCTTGATGTCTTCGGGTTTTTCCGGCTGGAACGGGTCGAGAATGACCTTGCGCTCGCCCGCGGTGTGCACCCGGCGCTCGACGCCGAGCTTCTCCATCGCGTCGGTGAAGCCGAAGCCCGAGGACACCACGCCGATCGAGCCGATGATCGAACTGGGATCGGCATAGATCTCGTCACCGGCGCAGGCGAGCATGTATCCGCCAGAGGCGGCAACATCCTCACAGAATGTATAGACAGGTATAGACTTTTCTTCCGACAAGGCCCTGATGCGCCTGAGAATCAGGTTGGACTGCACCGGCGAGCCGCCCGGAGAGTTGACCGCCACCGCCACCGCCTGGGCGCCGCGCAGCGAAAACGCCCGCTCCAGCATGCCGGCGACCGCGCTCATGCTCAGGCCCGGCCTGAGCGGTGTCGCCATTCCGATGGCGCCGCTCAAGCGGATCACGGGAACCAGCGGATGGTCCTTGCGGAACCACTTGGGCACCAGCCAGCTCCAGGCGGACGTTGTTCTCGGCTTATCCTTGGTCATGGCGCCATAGATACGCGCAAGCGCCCCCGGCCGGCAAGCCCTGTCACATAAGACGCAGCGCCGCACCGTGGCGCAGGATCGCCTGGGCGTCCTCGGTGAAGGCGTCGCCGTCGCCGTGCAGCACGATACCCGGCAGAAGGGTGACCGGCGCGCGCGAGCCCTTGACGCCCTGGACGATGCCCCGGCCGGCCGGCTGCCCGGCGCGCGGATGAAGCGGGTAGACATGGCAATTGCCGACCCGGCGGTCGAGCAGGTGAAGCAGCTCGCCCAGGCCCTCGGCCCGGTAGATGATGGTGACCGTGCCGGTCGGCGCGGCGAGCGAGACCAGGAAGCGCACCCAGGAGTCGAGATCCTTCGGGTCGCAGATATGCGCCCGGTTCTTGAGCGGATCGTCCGACCGGCGCGCGCTGCCGGCGGTGAAGAACGGCGGATTGGCGAACACATGGTCCTGCGTGTTGCAGCCAAGGGCTGCATCGTCCCGCACGCCGCAGACATCGGACCTGGCGATCCTGACCGCGCGGTCGAGCCGGTTGCGCCGGGCGTTCTCGCAGCCGAGTTCGGCCAGTGCCGGCTCGATCTCGACGCCGGTGACGCTCACGCCGTCGACCCGGCGGGCAAGACAGAGCGATGCGACGCCGACGCCGCAGCCCGCTTCAAGCGCCGCGTCGCCGGACCCGGCCGGGATCGACGCGGCCAGGAACACGGCCTCGAGCCCGGCGCGATAGCCGCGCTTCGGCTGCAGGATCTGGAGCGCACCGCCGAGGAAGCCGTCGTCGGTGGTCTCAAGCCGGACATCCGTCCCTATGGGGTCATGTACTGTCATGGCCGATTCCTGCTTCCGTCAGCAGAATCCGGGCACGACCGATTTGATCGGGGTCGACCATCAGGCGGCGCGGCAGGATGCCCAGGCTGCCCTCGACAATGCTCATGTTGGTGTCGAACACCGCATGAGTTATGCCTTCCCCCTCAAGCACGGAGACGGCAAAGGAGATGAGGACAGCATCATTGGTACGCAGCAGTTCTTTCACGTTGCGTTTCCTGTTCGGCGGCCCCCGCCAAGCGGCCCGATCTTAGGCGCGCGGTCCGGCAATGTCATGCGTTTCCATGTAACACCCACGCACGCTCCGGCGGCCCCACCGCTCGCCCGATGCCCTTGCGCCTGCTCCAAAGGGCGCAGTGCGTAAGCTGTGTCTCCGAACACCCGTCAACCGTCTCTCCGGTCAGCGCAAAGCCGCCCGCGATCACGATTACACGAGCGTCCAATGGTCGCTCTTGCTCCAATCGGGCGTGCTGCCTATGTTCCTGTGACCAAAAACGAGCAAATGCGAGGCAGCGCGTGGGCGTAGTCGTTCCTCTCAGTGAAAAGGCGAAGTCGGACAGAAGCCTTGAGCCTTTGTTGTCCCTCGTCGCCGACGACATGCAGCGGGTCAACGAGGTCATCCTGTCGATGGCGCGTTCCGATGTCGACATGATCCCCGAGCTCGCCGGGCACCTGATCAATTCGGGCGGCAAGCGGCTGAGGCCGGTGCTGACCATCGCGTCCGCGCAGATGTGCGGTTATTCCGGCCCGTCCCATGTCAAGCTCGCCGCCGCAGTGGAGTTCATGCACACGGCGACCTTGCTGCACGACGACGTGGTCGACGAGAGCGACCTCAGGCGCGGCAAGGTCGCGGCCCGGATCCTGTGGGGCAACGAGGCGAGCGTGCTGGTCGGCGACTTCCTGCTCGGCCAGGCGTTCCGCATGATGGTCGAGACCGGCTCGCTCGAAAGCCTGCGCATTCTTTCCGACGCGGCCGCCGTGATCGCCGAGGGCGAGGTCATGCAGCTCGCCGCCTCGAAGGACACCACGACGACGGAAGACGCCTATCTGGAAGTGATCAACGCCAAGACCGCGGCGCTGTTCTCGGCCGCGGCCGAAGTCGGCGCGGTGGTCGCCGAGCGCCCGAACGACGAACAGGCCGCGCTGGAGTCTTTCGGCCGCAATCTCGGTGTCGCCTTCCAGCTGGTCGACGACGCACTCGATTACTCCGGCAAGCAGTCGCTGCTCGGCAAATCGGTCGGCGACGACTTCCGCGAAGGCAAGATCACACTGCCCGTGGTGCTCGCCTATCGGCGCGGCGATACCGACGACCGCAGCTTCTGGAAGCGCACGCTGGAAGACGGCGAGCAGCGCGACGGAGACCTGGCGCGCGCGGTCGATCTGCTCGAACGCCACAATTCGCTCGCCGACACGGTCGAGCGCGCCCACCATTACGGCGCCATTGCACGCGACGCGCTGGCGATCTTCCCCGACAGCGAGCACAAATCGGCGCTCCTGGCGGCGGTGGATTTCTGCGTCAACCGCGAGCACTGACACTACCACCCCTATCGTGTGGTAGGATAGCGCCGTTGCAAATTCCTGCGCGCCTGAAGAGAAACCCATGGTTCTCCTGATCGGACTTCTCTTGATGCTGGGCCTGGCCTTCGGGCCGAGCCTGTGGGTCAAGCATGTGCTGGCGCGCTACAGCGAGCCGCGCACCGACTTCCCAGGAACCGGTGGCGAACTGGCGCGCCATCTGCTCGATGAAATGAAGCTCGATCATGTGACGGTCGAAGTCACGAAAGCCGGCGACCACTACGATCCGGAGGCCAAGGCCGTGCGGCTGTCGCCCGACCACCATGACGGCCGCTCGCTCGCCGCGGTGGCGGTCGCCGCCCATGAGGTCGGCCACGCCATGCAGGACGCCACCGGCTACGCCATGCTCAAGCGGCGCACGTCCATGGCCAAGATGACCCACCTGCTGGAGAAGATCGGCGGCGTGGTCATGCTCGGCGCGCCGCTGCTCGCCGTACTCACCCGCTCGCCCGCGGGCTTCGTGGCCGAGTTCGCCGCCGGTCTGGTGATCCTGGGCATGTCGGTGGTGATCCACCTGATCACCCTGCCGGTCGAGCTCGACGCCAGCTTCAACCGGGCACTCAAGGTGTTGGAAACCGGCCGCTACCTGCCCGAGGACGACATGCCTGCGGTGCGCAAGATCCTGTGGGCCGCGGCGCTGACCTATGTCGCCGCCGCGATGATGAGCCTACTCAACGTGGCGCGCTGGCTCAGGGTGCTCAGGTTCTGAGCCTTGTTGCTCACCCGGCGTTCAATTTGGTGTGTATTGCACCGCCACCCGATGTGCCCGATAAGACATCAGGTGGGGAACAGCCGGGTACCGTTGCCGTCATGCGCGCGGTGCGCACTAACCGGACGGCCCGGCGCGAAGACGAGGAAACCGTTCTCATGTTCGATGTTTCGATGACCTGCGGCCTGATCCGGCGGACCCTTGTGGCCGCAGCCCTGACCACCGCGGTCCTGCCGCTCCCGGCCGCGCTGGCCCAGTCCGGTTCCTGTGACGTGATCGCAGATCAGCTGGAGCACCAGAACACGCCGCTCGAAGACGCGGCGCAAAGACTGACGCCCTGCGCGCGCAAATACGCCAAGTACGACGACAGTCTCAAGACCCGCAGCAAGGGCGATTGGCGGAGCCTGTGCGAGAAGAACAATGCGGCCACCTATCGCCGGCTCGCGGACAACCGGGAAACCATCCTGCGCCGGTGCCAGCCCCGCGGCAGCTTCCGCTAGAGTATCGTTCCCGATACACCAAACATGCTTGTGGTCAGAGGTTAAGCGTTTGTTTCATATCGCCGGCGTCATCCACGGCGAAACCGGCGCCCTCGTGACTGCGAGAGGCCGGCTTGAACTGATCTAATAGAGAACTTGAAGAAAACAGCGCAACCGGTGAGTACGCAAGACCTAATCTCACCGGAATTTGCGCTGGAAACGACGAAACATTCGCATACACTTATTTACTAAAAGTGAAGGTGGGCGGTCTTGTGGCCGTTCCATGGCGCCG
>JBPCWF010000793.1:0-3852 GCA_051009775.1 Hyphomicrobiales bacterium
TGTCGGCCGGCCGACGGAGATCCTGCTGGCCTGTGAAGGCGACCAGACTGAGCGCTACCTCACGCCCTGCGTCCGTGCCGAGAAGCGCGAGTGCTTCGCGCTGACCGAACCGGGCGCGGGCTCCGACATCATGTCCATGGCGACCCGCGCCGTCGCCGACGGTGGCGACTATGTCCTCAACGGTTCGAAACATTTCATCTCGACCCCGGTCAAGCCGGACTTTGCCATTGTCTTCGCCGCGACCGGCGTCGATGAGACGCCCAGGGGCGAGCGCAAGCGGGTCACCGCCTTCCTGGTCGATGTCGGCACGCCCGGTTTCGACATCCGCCATGGGCCGGGCTGCACCAGTTATCGCGGCTACCTGCACTTCCAGTTGAGCTTCGACGACTGCCGGTTGCCGGCAGCGCAGATCCTGGGCGAGGAGGGCAACGGCCTCGCGCTCGCCGACAAGTGGTTGCGCATGGGCCGGGTCTGGGTCGGCGCCACCTGCTGCGGCAAGGCCGAGCGCCTGCTCGGGCTCGCAACCGACTGGGCCGCCAACCGCAAGCAGTTCGGCAAGCCGATCGGCCATTTCCAGGGCACCTCTTTCAAGCTCGCCGACATGGCGACCGAGCTGCGCGCCGCCAGCCTCCTGGTCACGGACGCCGCGCGCAAGGCCGACGAAGGCACAATGGAGCCGACCGACGCCGCGATGGTGAAGCTCTATTGCTCGGAGATGCTGGGCCGGGTCGCCGACCACACGGTGCAGATCTATGGCGGCATGGGGCTGATGGACGAGATGCCGATCGAGCGCCTGTGGCGCGATGCCCGGCTCGAACGCATCTGGGACGGCACGTCGGAGATCCAGCGCCATATCATCGCCCGGTCGCTGCTCCGCCCGCTCGGCGCATGACCGCGGCGAGGCGAAACAACCTCAAACGCCTGCTTGCGCCGAGACACATCGCGGTCGTCGGCGGGACCGAGGCGGCGCATTCCGTTCGCCTTTCCCGCGCCCTCGGGTTCGAAGGTCCGGTCTGGGGCGTCAACCCCAAGCGCAGCGAGATCGGCGACGCACCCTGCTTCGCCGCGATCGAGGACCTGCCGGAGGCGCCTGATGCGGTGTTTCTGGCGATCCCCAGAACCGCCGCCGTCGATGCTGTGCGCCGGCTCCGCGCCATCGGCGCAGGCGGCGTGATCTGCTATGCGGCGGGTTTCCGGGAGCTCGGCGCAGAGGGTGCCGAACTGGAGGCCGCCCTGGTCGACGCCGCGGGCGATCTGGCGCTGGTCGGTCCCAACTGCTTCGGCACGCTCAACTTCGTCGCGGGCGCGGCGCTCTGGCCTTACGACCATGGCGGCGGCCGCGTCGAACGTGGTGTCGCCATTGTCAGCCAGAGCGGCATGCTCTCCTCGAACCTCACCATGAACCGGCGCTCGGTGCCGATCGCCCATGTCATCGGCGCCGGCAACCAGGCGGTGCTCGGCATCGAGGATTATCTGGATGTGCTGGTCGACGATCCGGCGGTCACCGCGATCGGTCTCTATATCGAGCAGTTGCGCGACGTCGCCCGGTTCTCCGACGCGGCCCTGCGCGCGCTCGAAGCCGGCACCCCCATCGTTGCCATGAAGGCAGGCGCCTCGGACATCGCGGCGCGCCTGACGGTGACCCATACCGGCTCGCTGTCGGGCTCGGATCATGCCTATCAGGCCCTGTTCGACCGCCTCGGCGTGATCCGGGTGGTATCGCCCGTGCTTTTGATGGAAACCCTTAAGATGCTGACCGTCGCCGGCGTGCCCGCAGGCCGCAGGCTGGCGGCCTTCACCTGCTCCGGCGGGGACGCCGCCATGCTCGCCGACTATGCCCAAGTCTACGGTCTGACCTTCGCGCCGCCATCTCCGCCGGTGGCCGCCAGGCTCAAGCCGCTTCTGCCCGAGATCGCCACCGTGTCCAACCCGCTCGACTACACCACGCCTCTGTGGGGCAACGCCAAGAGCGTCACATCGGTGGTTTCGGCGGTGCTGGCAGACGGCCATGACGCCGCACTGATGGTTCAGGACTATCCGGCCGTTGTCGCCGATGCCGACCGGAGCTGTTACGAGAACGATACGCAGGCCTTCATCACCGCGACCCGGGCGGCGGGCGTTCCGGCCGCCGTGTGCAGCAACCTGCCGGAAAATCTCGACCGCCCGGCGCGGGACATCATGAGCGCCGGCGCGGTTGCCCCGCTGCAGGGCATCGAGGAGGCGGTGGCAGCCATTGCTTGTGCCGTCAGGTATGGCGAACGCAGGGCGGAAATCATGGCGCTCGACGATCGCAGTATCCTTGGCCTGAAGCCTCCGCCGCCGTCGCCGCCCGACGTCGCCATCGCGCTCGACGAATGGCAGGGCAAACAGGCGGTCGCGACGACGGGCATCCCGATCCCCCGCGGCCGCCTGTGCGATGCGGACATGTCCGCCTGGCATGCCGACGAGCTCGGTTATCCCGTGGCCGTCAAACGGGTCGATGCCGCGCTCGCCCACAAATCTGAAGCCGGCGCCGTTCACCTCGGGCTGAAGGATGCCGGCGCGGTTGAGAAGGCGGTGGCGGCGATCGGCGCCGCGACGAGCACCCTCGGCACCGAACCGCACAGATTTCTGGTCGAACAGATGATCACGGACGCGGTCGCCGAACTTCTGGTCAGCGTCCGCCGGGACGACACGTTCGGACATGTCCTGGTGATTGCCGGCGGCGGCATCGTCGTGGAACTGCTCGACGACGCAAAGACGCTTTTGCTGCCGACCGACCGGGCGCGCATCGCCGAAGCACTGTACGGCCTCAACATATCGCCATTGATCGACGGTTACAGGGGCCGGCCGCCGGGCGACCGCGACGCCGCGATCGATGCCATCCTCGCCGTGGCGCGACTGGCACACGAGCGCGCGGGTGACCTGATCGAAATCGAGATCAATCCGCTGATGGTCCGGCCCGTCGGCGTCGCCGCGGTCGACGTCCTGATGCGCGTCAGCGCATGACGAACGGGTTCGTGATCGGCTCGGTCGATGTGTTGATCCACACGGTCTTGGGCCGGGTGTAGTCGTAGATCGCCTGGGCGCCGCTCTCGCGGCCATAGCCGGAATCCTTGAACCCGCCGAACTCCGCGATCGGCGACACGACCCGGTAGGTGTTGACCCAGACGATACCGGCCCGCGTGGTCCTGGCGAGCCGGTGTGCACGGCCGACATCGCCGGTGAAGATTCCGCAGGCGAGACCGTACTTGCTGTCATTCGCCAGCCGCGTCACTTGGTCTTCGTCCTTGAACCGCAACACGCTCAGAACCGGTCCGAACAGTTCGGTGTCGACGATGGTCGGTTCGTAGAACCAGCCTGCATTGAGGTGGGCCGGCTTCTTGCCGCCGTGGAGCACGGTGGCGCCTTCCTGCTTGGCCTTGTCGATCTGGGCCTCGATCCGCTCGAGCTGGCCGATGGTCGCGAGCGGCCCCATCTGGCTGTCCTCCTCGAGCGGGTCGCCGATCTTGATCTGCGAGGCCTTGCTGACAAGATTGTCCAGAAAGCCGTCGGCGATGCTGTCCTGCAGGTAAAGCCTCGAACCGGCAACGCAGCTCTGCCCGCTGGCACCGAATATGCCGGCGACAATGCCGTTGGACGCGCTTTCGAGATCGGCATCCTCGAACACCATGACCGGAGACTTGCCGCCCAGTTCGAGCGACACTTCGGCGAAGTTCTCCGCCGAGTTGCGCACGATGTGGCGTGCCGAGTCCGGGCCGCCGGTGAAGCTGATCCGGGCGACCAGGGGATGCGTGGTCAGCACCCGCCCGCACGGGTCGCCATGGCCGGTGACGATGTTGACGACCCCCGGCGGGAAGCCCGCCTCCGCAA
>JBPCWF010000794.1:0-3270 GCA_051009775.1 Hyphomicrobiales bacterium
GGGTTCAGGCACTTCCCGCGCCACAGTCATTCACTTGGGGGCGGCGCGCAGGTTATCAATATGGCCACCCCGGACTTAGTGATCGGTTTTCCCAATCGAACTTCCCTTTGGCGCGACCCTGCGCAGCGGCGGCCTGCTGCGGTCCGGCCAGTTCATCGATCACGGCACCGCCCGCATCGCTTTTGCCGCGGCCCCCGTCAAACGAACTTGAACTTCTCATAGGGCCAACCGAAGTATGAGAAAGTTTCAATAGGTATTGCCATTCTCCACACCCGAGCCGACCGGGAGGACCCCCGACGTGCCGACCCTGCAGCAACTGCGCTACCTCGTAGCCATCGCCGAGACGCTTCACTTCCGCCGGGCCGCGGAGATGACCCATGTGACGCAGCCGACACTCAGCGGTCAGCTGCGCGAATTGGAGGGCAAGCTTGGCGTCCAGCTGGTCGAACGCAGCCGCGCGCGCGTCATCCTGACACCGACCGGCAAGGCGATCGCGGCGCGCGCGCGAATGGTGCTGCGCGACGTGGAGGACATTGTCGAGCTGGCCAGGCACGGCGAAAGCGTGCTCGGCGGGACGATCCGGCTGGGCGTCCTGCAGTCCCTGGGACCCTATCTCCTGCCGCACATTCTGCCCGAACTGCACCGGAGCTATCCGGAGCTGAAGCTGTATGTGCGCGAGGGCGTACCGCACGATCTCCTGAGAGGATTGGACCAGGGCAATCTCGACCTGCTTCTGTTTCCCCTGCCGGTCAAGGGCGCCGATCTGGTCAGCACCCGCTTGTTCCGGGAACCGCTCTGGATCGTTGCCCCAAGCACACACCGGTTGGCCGCAAAGGAAACCGCACAAAGGTCCGACCTCAAGGGAGAGACGGTCCTGACGCTTGAACAGGGGCACCGGCTGCACGACCAGGTGCGCGATCTGTGCCGGGAATTCGACGCCGATCTATCCCTCGATTACGAGGGTACCAGCCTGGACACTCTTCGTCAGATGGTCGGTATGGGCATGGGCATCTCGTTCCTGCCGGCCCTCTATGTGCGGTCCGAGGTCATGCACGACAAACAGGTCGTGGCCCGCCAATTGCGCTCGCGTGCTCCGTTCCGCATGATCGGCATGATCTGGCGGCGCCAGTCGGCACGGCAGGATGAGTTCTCCGCGCTTGCTGACCTCATTCGCGGCATGCTCAAGGGGCGGGTGCCGGAAGTCGCCGTGATGGAATGATCCGGCACGCCGCCCAGCGGGTGCGGCCCTGGATCTCAGTAGCCCAACAGCGGCTGCAGCATCCTGCCCAGAAGGCTGTCAAACCGCAGGGGCGCATCGGTGACCGTCAGGCAGATACAGTCCTCGCCCAAGTCCGCCGCCGGCTGATGATGGACCTCGCCGTCCGCTTCCTGAACGTCGCCGGGCCCGTAGCGCCCAAGCTTGTCGGAAAACGACCCCCTCAGCACCATGGTGCACTCCTGCCCCTTATGACTATGCGCCGGCGTCACGGTGCCGGGCGCGAGCTTGAGCAGACGGGTCTTGGTGGTTCCGCCATCACCGAGCGGCAGCACGATCTGCTTCACCCCGGGCGCCAGCATGCGCCACGGCATCTCGTCGAACGATCCGGGCAGTAACGCGCGCAGGGGCGCGGGAACATCGGGGTTCGGGATCGCTTCGAATTTCTTGGGCGCGACGTCCTCGGCAGGACCGTGCGGCTCGTCCGCGATGCGCTGCATGACCCGGGCGAGCGCATCGGACGAGACCGCGACCGGCTCCGCCTCGTGGAGCAGCGCGCCGCCGACCGCTTCGGCTTCGCGGATCCGGCCCTGGCATCTGGCGCAAAGGCTGGCATGGGCCGCGACCAGAAGAGAGAATCCGGCCGGCAGGCTGCCCGCCGCATAGCTCATCAGCATGTCATCGCCGGGATGGTGGTTGATCATTCCAATGTGCCCTCCAGGCTGCTCTTGAGCTTGCCGAAGGCGAGCCTGAGCCGCGATTTCACGGTCCCGATCGGCAGCTTGAGACGTTGCGCAATTTCGCTGTGGGTCTGATGCTCGAAAAACGACAACTGAACGACCTCCACCTGTTCGCCCGGCAACTCGCGGAGTGCGCGGTGGAGCAACTCCTCGGTCTGCGCCGCGCTCACGGCCTCGTCCGCTTTCGGTCCGTCCGCCTCCTGCTCATCGAGCCTTTGATCGTCGAGCGGGGCAAAGCGCCGTTCCCGGCGCAGACGGTCGATCCGGTGGTTGCGGGCAATGGTGAAAATCCAGGTGCTCGCACCGGCGAGTTTCGGGTTGAACATGTGCGCCTTGCGCCAGACCAGCAGCATGGTCTCCTGCATCATCTCCTCGGCCATGGCTTCCTGCGCGCCGCTGCGGATGAAGAAGCCTTTCAGCCTGGGCGCAAAGAAACCGAACAACCCGGCAAAAGCCGCATCGTCCCGGTTCGCGCCAACCGTGTTCAACAGCTCGTTCAAACGGTCGGGCGTGTCGTTCCGGCTGGAAGGTTCTGTGGGCATTCCGGTCGCTTGATCGCGTTCTTGCGCTCCTGAGCGCGCCGCGGCCGGCGATGGTCCGATCGAAGTCATGACGTGCAACTGACCTGTATCGTTGGCTTGGACCGCAAAAGACGCTGCATCTTTCGCACAATTCCAACGATCTGGCGACCATGGAACCCGGGCCAGGCGGTTGACACTGTTACCGCAGAGGATGGCATGGGACGCCTGTTACGTCAGCCATGATCGACACGGCGGAAAGGCCGATAACAAACATTCTTCGGACAGCCCGGCCGCATTGCGCGCACCGTGGCTGGCCGGTGGCGGGCGGCCCGGAACAAAGTGCGCGTCATTTTGAAGCGCTGAGTATTTCCAAGGCTGCATCCGAAGTCAGCACCAAACCAACGCGCTCACAGGCACGTATGCCTGTCGGCCCAGGGGCACCTTTCGCGGTCTTGTGCGCCTGCTTCGAACGAACGGCGAACCACTCACGGGTCCGTTGTCGAAACCCGCAAGACGTAACTCCGTCGATGTTTCATTTTGCAGTCATCGGACAGAACGGGCTGCCGAATGTGTGGAGAACGGATCTCCCGGGTCATAAGGGACATCGGCCGAGACCGTTTTACGAGAGCTAAAGCGTGTCGCGATCATTCTGATTCGCGTCATCGCCCTAGGGCCTGTGGACAATCATGGTTGTGGCGCTGGTTTGACCAGATTGGTTCAGTGTCGCGGTGTGAGGAGGAAGGACATGCAGCGCATATTCGACGACGAACGGCGCGAGACTGGGCCAATCTGG
>JBPCWF010000795.1:0-7213 GCA_051009775.1 Hyphomicrobiales bacterium
CCGTCAGCCCGTAGAGTTCATGGAACCGGCCTGGAAGCTCGGCCTCGAGCCGCTGTTTGTGCTCCAGATGAAGCGGCGCTCCGAGCGTCAGGATCATCTCAAGCGAGCGCAGCGCTTCGGCGGAGAATTCGGGGCTGTTCAGGACTGCAAGGATCTGTGCCGGCACCATCATGACGTGGGTCACGCGTTCACGTTCGATGGTGCGGATCACCTGTTCGGCGTCAAACGCTTCGTGCAGCACATATGTGGCGCCGCAAAACACGGTGGGCATTAGTGTCACGAAAGCACCGTTGAAAATGATCGCTCCGGTCTGAAGGACCACGCTCTCGGGCGTCATGCGCCAGGACGAAGCGAAGACCATGGCGTAGATCGCCCGGACGTAATGCGTGTGCACAATGCCTTTCGGTTCGCCCGTGGTGCCGCTCGAATAGATGATGTTGAAGACGTCCTCATCGCCGAGGCGCGCATCGGGCGGCTCGCCGGGCGAGGCGTCGGACACCAGATCGGTGTAAGACACAAAGCCGTCCGCCGGTCCGTCAAGCAGGATGTAGCGGTCCGCCGATATGCCCGGCAGTTCGCCCCGCACCGCGCCGATCAACGCGGCATGGGCGGCCGTGCTGATCACCATGGCGGCATCGGCGTTGCGCAACAGCCCCGCCAGGGCTTGCGCCTTGAGCAGGGGGCTCATGGGCACGACCACGATGCCGGTCTTGGCCGCCGCCCAATAGAGCAGCAGAAGCTCCAGGCGGTTGGGCAGAAGGGTAGCGACTTTGTCGCCCTTGCCCAGCCCGGCTCCCAGGAGCGCATTCGAGAGAGCGTTGACCTGCCGATTGAGTTCCCGATAGGTCGGACGCTCGTCGCGAAAGACCACCGCTGTGTGGTCCGGCCTGTACAGCGCATGTCTGGTTATCAATGCTCCGATATTCATGGGGCGGTCCTGTTTCGTAGCGTGTGGTGCGTTGTTTACCTGCCATGGTTCGCAGGGGTTTCACCTTGCTGCAGATCAACACGTCCTTGTCGCGCGCTTCGGGTCATCGGCGCACGGTTCGTTGCAGGCATCATTTCCATGCCCAGACCTCAACAGAATTCGAAGCCATAGTCTCTTCGATGTTTACACCGTCCCGCATAAAGAAATCCCGCATTCACAGAGGGCCTAGGGTCACAATGAACCGCTGCCTGAAGATCGTTGCCGTCATCCTGATTGCGCTGGTGTCGGCCAGCCTCGAGTCCCAGGCGGCCCGCGCGGCGGAACCGCTCCATCACGACATTCAGATTGTCCTCAATCCAGGTGACGGAACGGTCGATGTCACCGATCGCATTACCGTCGTTGATCGCAGCAGTGTCACGCTCAGCGTGGCGCCATGGATGCGCATGAGCGAGATCCGGATCGATGGGAATGCCATCAGCGACGGCGTGCCGGGAACATCTGTGACGCTTGCCATCCCGAGCGCTGGGAAGCATCGAATCGACATTGTTGCCAAGGGAACCATTCCGAAGGAGGGGGCAGGACAGAGCTCCGGCGCAGATCCGGTCGCGGGTGATGAGGGGCTCTATCTGCCTGGTTGGGCACAGTGGTTTCCGAACACATCCGATGCCGCTGCGGCCTACCGGCTGACCATAGAGACGCCCTCGGCACACCGGGCTGTCGCCACCGGCAAGCTCCAGTCGGAAGAGTTGGGCGCGGAGACCAACAGGAGCGTATTCACGTCGCAGACCATGCTTGAGCCGCCCTCGGTTTTTGCCGGACCCTACGTCGTCACCGAGCGCGGTTCGGGAAAACCGCGCATCCGAACCTATTTTCATGACACCGTCGCCGGTCAGGCCGAAAGCTACCTCGAGGCGGCCGGGCGCTTCATCACTTCGTATGCGCAAAAGATCGGCGCCTATCCCTACGCCGATTTTCACATCGTCTCGGCGCCCCTGCCGGTCGGGCTCGGTTTCGCGAACCTGACCTATGTCGACCGCCGGATCGTACCATTGCCTTTCATGCGGGGGCGCTCTCTTGCTCACGAAGTGCTCCACAACTGGTGGGGCAATGGCGTCCACATCGACTATGAGACCGGGAACTGGGCCGAAGGGCTGACCACCTACATGGCGGACCACGCCCTCGCCGAAGAACGCGGTCCGGACAAGGCCGCGGAGATGCGCCTCGGATGGCTTCGCGACTATGCGGCCTTGCCCGGGGACCGGGACGTTGCCGTCACCCGCTTCGTCTCAAAGAAACATGATGCCTCCCAGGTTGTCGGTTACGGCAAAGTCGCCTTTATCTTTCACATGCTGAAGCAGGAAGTTGGGGCGCACCGGTTCGATGCCGCGATGCAGCGGTTCTGGAGCGGCAACAGGTTCGCCGTAGCGGGCTGGTCGGACATACGCGCCGCGTTCGAACAGGTCACCAAGAGTGATCTCGAATGGTTCTTCCAGCAATGGACGGAGCGCGCCGGGGCGCCGCGTGTGACCCTTGAAGGCGCGCAGGCGTCGCGTGGAGACAAGGGCTACGCCGTTGAAATCTCGCTCGCCCAGGACGCGGCGGTGTACAGGCTGAGCGTGCCGGTGGAACTCACCACCGAGGCGGGCACCCGGCGTTTCACCATCCGTCTTGCCGGGGAGAGGGCGGTCGAACGGCTTGAGCTCGACGCCAAGCCGCTCAATCTCAGGATCGATCCGGACCATGCGCTTTTCCGGCGCCTGCTTCCGGGCGAGGCGCCGCCCATCCTGCGCGATGTCCTGCTCGACGGCGGTGCCAGGACCTTTGTGCTGCAGGACGATCCGCCCAGCCGCGAGGCCGCACGCGCGCTGGCGGCTCGGATGTTCGGTGCCGAACCGGCCTATCTCGGCGACGGGCAGGACGGGCCGCCGGACGCACCGTTTCTCGTGCTGGGGTCGCCGGACCAGATCAACAGCTTCATCTCCCGATACGACCTGCCGGAGCGTCCGGCCAGGATTGCGGGGCAGGGCAGCGGACGGGCATGGGTCGCCCGCAGAAAGAGGGGCGGGGCGATCCTCTTTGTCGAGGCCGACGGGCCGGAAGCGCTGCGCGCAATGACCAGGCCACTGCCGCACTACCGCTCCAGGAGCTTCGTCACCTTCGACGGGCGCCGCGCCATTGCGAAGGGCGTCTGGCCTTCAGCCGGTGGGCCTCTGGCAAAAAAACTGGATTAACAGCGCCGATGAAAGGCGCGCATCAATTGGTCACGCGGATTTCGACGCGGCGATTGAGAGCTTTGCCTTGAGGTGAGCTGTTGTCGGCGACCGGCTGTGTCTCGCCATGGCCGGTCGCTGTCAGGCGGCTCATGTCGATGCCATGCCGCGCAATCCATTGCAGAACCGCATCGGCGCGTCTGCCCGACAGGTCGCGGTTATAGGCGTCCGTTCCGTCCGCGTCCGTGTGCCCTTCGAACATCACGCGCTTGTCCGGGTTTTTCTTGAGCCAGCTTTCGACCTCGGCGAGCGTTGTGACGGATCGGGATTTCAAGACGTCGGAATCGTGGTCGAAATAGATCCCGTAGAGCACCGCGCGCCCGGTGGCGTTGAGCGCGTCTCCAACCTGGGAACCGGTGCTGGTTCGGAGGGCCTGTGCACAGGCGGGTTCGCCTTTTTTTGTCGTTCGCGGCCCGTACCAGGTGCCCTTCAATTCGCCTTTCTCGTACCAGAAGCCGTTGAAATAGGATCCGTCTTGCGTGATTGCCAGCACGGCCTTGCCGATCTGATCGGGATCGACTTCGCGCCATTCGATTGTGAGAAATCCACCCTTTAGAGCTCCGCTGAAGCGGCCGCCGTCATGATCGTAACAGCCTTTCAACTGCCCGTTTTCGACCTGCATGTAGAACAGATCCCAGTTCGTCTCGTAGACACCCGGCTCGACCTCCGAGCGCCGCGCGCCGCCGACCGGCTCGCCATACGCCATGAACTCCATCAGCTCGGTATATTCGGCGTGGCCCCAGTTTCCGGTGATGACCAGTTTGAGCCACCGTGCTTTGAACGGCGTAATAAATGCGAAGCGCGTGATCCTGTTTGCGGCCATATCGAGGGCAAGGATGTTTTCGAACGGACCATCGCGGCTGACGGTCGAAGCGAGTACTTCCACGTTACGGGCGGATATACCCGGAAACTCGGCGTTCTCCGTTTTTCGGGTATCGAAGCCGACCTTGCCGATCTCGTAGGTCTGAGCCAGCTCAAACAGGAACTCGTGCGGAAACGGCGCATTCTTCTTGCTCGACCATCCTCTCTCGGCCGTCCCGTCCACCAGCCCCAGCGCGATCCACTGCGACGCCGCCCGGTCGCCATGCTCATTGGTATAGTCAAGCAACACGGCGCCGTTCTCGAAACTGACGGCGTTGCGACGCCCTGTGTCCTGGGAGAATGACGGCTGCGCCGTGAAGCTCCAGAACAAAATGGCGCAAATCAAGCTTGAGACGTGGCGCATCGGGTGTTGATCTCTCGAGGGGTCCGCCCGGACAGAATGTCGATCGAAACATGATTGTCGATTTTCGATCACGGGACAACCGACAGTCCCGGAACCCGTGGCGATCCGGGATCGCATCGGTCAGGCTTTGCAACGCTGAGGCCCGTCCTGCGAAATCGTCCAGTGGACGATCTCGAGCGTCGAAAGATGAGCTGATTTGGCACAGTCGAATGATGCTATATGATTGTCCACAGGCCCTAGCATCGCCGTTTTAGCCAGATCAGTACAGCCATGCTCTCGTTCAACCGCCGGTTTCCCGTTTTCGCCGCCCTCGTACTCTTCGCGGTGAGCCTGCTCGGCGCTGCCGCACCCGCCGAGGCCGCCAAACGCGCCGCCCTCGTGATCGGCAACGGCGCCTATGTCAATTCGCCGGCGCTCGCCAATCCGGCGAACGATGCCGGTGACATCGCGAAACGGCTGAGAACCCTCAGCTTCGAAGTCGTAACCGTCATCGACGGTACCCACCGCCAGATGCTCGACGCGCTGTCGTCCTTCGGCCGGGTGGCCACGGGCGCGGACGTGGCGCTGTTCTTCTATGCCGGCCACGGCGTGCAGGTCGCCGGGCGCAACTGGCTCCTGCCGGTCTCGTCGGCAATCGAGGCGGAGACGGACCTGCCGTCCCAGGCGGTCAGGGCCAATGACATCGTCGATGTGATGGAGGCTTCCGGCGCGGCGCTGAAGCTGGTTATCCTCGATGCCTGCCGCAACAATCCTCTGCCCAGGACGGCCTCGCGCGGCGCGTCGCGCGGTCTGGCGCGGGTCGAGGCCAGGACGGCCGGCACGATGATCACATTCGCCACCGCGCCGGGCGACGTCGCGGCCGACGGCGATGCCCGCAACAGCCCGTTCACGGCGGCGCTGCTCAAGCATATCGCGACGCCGGGGCTGGAGGTCCGTCCGCTCATGGGCCGGGTGCGCGAAACCGTCTATGAGAGCACCGGCAAACGGCAGCTGCCCTGGGTCAACGAAGCGCTGATCGGCGAGTTCTATTTCGCCGGCGAGGATCCCGACGCACCGGAGATCCCGGCCGCCAAAGACACGGCCGCCGGGCCGAGCGAGAAAGAAGCCTTCGCGCTGGCGCAATCGATCGGCACGGAGAGTGCCTGGGACGCCTTTCTGGAGCGCTATCCCGATGGCGCCTATGCCGCCTTCGCCATCGCCGCACGGGACAAGCTGACCGGGTCCCGGGCCGAGATGACGGCGCAGCCGTCACCGCCGGTCGAGACCGCCAGCCGCGACCCGGACTTTCTGTTTCCCCGCTCCGACAGTCGCCTGATCGAGCCTTCGGAGCTCGATGGCCTGTCGAAAGCGGAGCTTCGGATCGCGCGCAACGAGATTTTCGCCCGCCGCGGACGGTTCTTCAAGAGCGCCGACCTCAAGCGTCACTTCGGCCGGTTCGGCTGGTATCAGCCCCATGCCTGGGAGGTTGAGCTGAACCGTGTCGAGCGGGCCAATGTCGATCTCATACACCGGGCGGAACAGAGCCGTTGATCCGCGTGGTCCCCGCCTGTGCGCTGCTCGCCTTTGTGGCGTCCGGGTCGATCGCGTCGGCCGGCCAGTACGGCGCGCCGCCGCCCGACATCCGCGCGCGGCTGGACGCGCTTGTCGCAGCCTATCCGGATCATCTGGCCGGCCATGACACGCGGGAGATCATATGGCGTGACGGCACCAGGATGCCGGTGTCCGACGGCCGCACGGACAAGACCTTCGAGGAGCTTCTGAACGCGCCCGATATCGACGACATGTTCGCCTTCCGCTATCCCGCGGGTGCCGGAGCGTCAGCTCCCAAGCTGAACCACGACCCGGGCCGCATCCGCAACGAGGCCTTCTTCCGAAAGATGTACGGAGATTGCCGTGGCAGCCGCAGCCTGCCCTTCGCCCGGGTCAAGTGGGTCGCCCGGCATGGCGGCGGCACAGTGCGCGTCACCACGGTGAACGGTGTCGACAGGGCGCTTGCCCGCGTCTCCGCCGACCTGGAAAAGCTGCCGAAGAAATTCGCCCGGTTCCTCAAACCATCGGCGGGCACTTACAATTGCCGGGTCATCTCCGGCACGAAACGGCTCTCCGTCCACGCTTTTGCCGCGGCGATCGACATCAACGTGAAGACCGCCGACTACTGGCGCTGGTCGAAGCCGGCCAAGAACGGCGTCTACCGGTGGCGCAACCGGATCCCGATGGAGATTGTGGCGATCTTCGAACGCCATGGTTTCATCTGGGGCGGGCGCTGGTACCACTACGACACCATGCATTTCGAGTACCGGCCGGAGCTGTTGTCACGATGAGGCACCGGGTCCCCGGCCATGATGACGACGCGCCTGTCCGCCACGTTATGCGGGCGGGCACACCGGACGCCTGCTATGCTGTGACCGAAAGGCGGGACGGACGTCGGCGCGTGAGCTTCCGACATGAGCCTTACGACCGTATGGCGATGGCGGATATGGCGCGGCAGGCCGGCCGTTCGCAATGGGCAAGTGCGATTGCAACAGGCCGGGTCCGCTGAAGCCTGAGTGACGACAAGGGGAACAACCGATGATCGACGCGACGACCATGAGCCTGGACGAGATTGAGGATCTAGCCTACCGCGCGCTGACCGCGGCGGGGACATCGCAGGCGAATGCCCGGCCGCTGGCTCGCGCGACGGCCATGACCGAGGCCGATGGCATTGCGAGCCATGGTCTCGCGTATATCCCGATCTATTGCGAGCATGTGCAATGCGGCAAGGTCGACGGCCAGGCGCAGCCGGTGTTGTCG
>JBPCWF010000796.1:0-5850 GCA_051009775.1 Hyphomicrobiales bacterium
ATCGCATGGGCCTGTTTCAGCTTGCCGGCCTTGCGCAGCTGGTCGGCCTCGGCCAGCTTGACATGCGCCGCCGCCACGGGGTTGGCGGGCTTGGATGCGGGCTGCTTGGCGCGCTTTTCCGCGCGCCGCCGCTGTTGCCGATTCCGGGTGTTCATCTGGCTGTCTTCGCCCTGGGTTCCGAGTTCACGTGGTGCGTCATCGGCCGTCCCGAGATCCGAAGATGACGCCTGGGTGACGGTAAGATTTACCCTGAATGCGCCGGCAAGGGAAAGCGTGACGTCGGCCGCGTTCCCGTGCGCCTCACATCACACCCAGCTGCTTCAGGCTGGCATGGCCGTCGCGGCCGATGATGACATGGTCGTGCACGGTGATGCCGAGCTTGTCGGCGGCATCGACGATTTTGGCGGTCATGTCGATATCGGCGCGCGACGGGGTCGGGTCGCCGGACGGATGGTTGTGCACCAGGATCACCGCCGTGGCGCTGAGCTCGAGGGCGCGTTTGATCACTTCGCGCGGATAGACCGGCGTATGGTCGACCGTGCCTTCCTGCTGGACCTCGTCGGCCAGGATCTTGTTCTTGCGGTCGAGGAACAGGATCCGGAACTGCTCTTTCTCGTTGAACGCCATGCCGGAGCGGCAATAGTCGATCAGGGCCGACCAGGAGGACAGGGCAGGGCGGTTCCTGATCTCTCCCCGCGCCAGCCGGAGGGCGGCGGCGTGCACCAGCTTGAGCTCTGTCACGGTGCGCTCGCCGACGCCCTTGACCTCCTTCAGACGTTCCGGCGCTGCGCTGATGACCTCCGGAAAGCTGCCGAACCGGTCGATCAGGGCCTTGGCGAGCGGCTTCACGTCGCGCCGCGGCATGGCGTTGAACAGGATCAGTTCAAGGAGCTCGTAGTCGGGCAGGGCGTCCGCGCCGCCGGTCATGAACCGCTGGCGCAGCCGGTCGCGATGCCCGAGATGATGCGGCCTGGTCGCGTCATCCTGTTGGGCACCGGCCATCGCGCGTTCTGGCGGTCAGCCCGTAACGTCGTACGGCGGGTGATGAAACCCTTTGGGCGAATAGGTGAAGACCTCGCAGCCGTCCGGCGTCACGCCGATCGTGTGCTCGAACTGGGCCGACAGGGAACGGTCGCGGGTCACCGCGGTCCAGCCGTCGGACAGGATCTTAACATGCGGCCTGCCCAGGTTGATCATCGGCTCGATGGTGAAGAACATGCCGGGCTTGAGCTCCAGGCCTTCGCCGCGCCGGCCGTAATGCAGGATGTTGGGCACGTCGTGGAACACGCGGCCCAGCCCGTGGCCGCAAAAGTCGCGCACCACGCTGGTGCGCTCGCCCTCGGCATATTCCTGGATCGCGGCGCCGATGTCGCCGGTGGTGGCACCCGGCTTGACGGCGGCGATGCCGCGCATCAGCGCTTCATAGGTCACCTCGATCAGCCGCTCCGCCTTTCGCGGAATCTCGCCGACCGGGAACATACGGCTGGTGTCGCCGTGCCAGCCGCCGACGATCAGGGTCACGTCGATGTTGAGCACGTCGCCTTCCTTCAGCGCCCGGTCGCCGGGGATGCCGTGGCAGACAACATGGTTGAGCGATGTGCAGATCGACTTGGGATAGCCGCGATAGTTGAACGGCGCGGGCACCGCGTCACGGTCGAGCGCGAATTCGAGCGCCAGACGGTCGAGCTCTTCGGTGGTCGTGCCGGGCCGGACGTGTCCGGTCAGCATGTCGAGGCACTTCGCCGCCAGCTGGCCGGCGGTGCGCATGCCCGCAAAGGCTTCCGCCCCGTGCAGCTTGACCTGGCCTGTGTTGGTTTCTGGCGCCAGGGCGGCGTCGATATAGGACATCGTTCGAACTTTCAGCTCGCGGATCCCTGGCCGCCGTCCGCGAAGGGCAGCGACCGGTCGATCTCAATTCCGTGCTCGGGATCCAGTTTACAGCAATAGACCAGAGTCTCAACGCCGGCCCGGCGTGCGGCAGCGTAGCGCTCCGAATAGTAGGGATCTATGTCGCCGGCAAGGCAAAAACTGCGGGCATCGTCGCGCTGCACCAGGAACACCATGGCGGCGCGTGCGCCGTCTGCGACCATGTCGGACAATTCGTCGAGATGTTTCGCGCCGCGCGCGGTCACCGAATCGGGAAACTCGGCAAGACCCGCCTGGCGCATCAGGTGCACGTTCTTGACCTCGACGTAACAGGGCGGTTTGCCGTCGCTCTCCAGCAGGATGTCGATCCGGCTGTTCTTGCCGTATTTCACTTCGGCGCGCTGGCGCTCGTAGCCGGCAAGCTCGGCGACCTTTCCGGCCGCGATCGCTTCGCCCACGATGTGGTTGGGATGGCTGGTGTTGATGCCAACCATGGCCGGACCCGCGCCCAGATCGACCTCGAGCAGCTCCCAGGAGAACTTGAGCTTGCGCTTGGGGTTGTCGGACCGCGACAGCCATACCCGGGTGCCCGGTTCGACCAGGCCCATCATCGATCCGGGATTGGCGCAATGGGCCGTGACGGTCTCGCCGCCTGCCAGTTCGACATCGGCCATGAACCGCTTGTAGCGCTTGATCAGGGTGCCTTCGACCAGGGGAGTTGGAAATTGCATGAATGCAAAATAGGCAGTCGCGTCCGGTCAATCAACCGGTGGCGTGCGCGGTTCCTGCATGGCGACGTGAACCGGCTCGTTTATACGCAGTTCGCGATGGGGGAACGGGATCTGGATGTCGTGGTCCTTGAACGTATCCCACAAGGCCAGAAAGGCGGCGCCACGGATGTTGACCAGGCCGTTCTTGGGATCCTCGATCCAGAAGCGCAGCACGAAATCGACCGAGGAATCGCCGAAGCCGGTGACGTGGCAGACCGGTTTGGGCGCCGCGATCACGCGCGGCAGCGCCGCCACGGCCTCAACGGCAAGTTCGCGAACCTGGTGCGGGTCGCTCTTGTAGTCGACGCCGAAGCTGATCTCCAGCCGCACCGCGGCGGTGGTGAAGGACCAGTTGATCACCCGCTCCGTGACGAAGGCCTCGTTGGGGATCAGGTGCTCGATGCCGTCGCGGGTGACGACCGAGACATAGCGCGCCCTGAGCGAGCTGATCCAGCCGACAGATCCGCCGAGCTCGATCACGTCGCCAGGTTTGATCGAGCGGTCGAGCAGGATGATGATGCCGCTGACCAGGTTGGCCGCGACCTTCTGCAGGCCGAAGCCGATGCCGAGGCCGAGCGCGCCGGAAAAGATCGTCAGCACGGTCAGGTCTATGCCGGTGGCCGACAGTGAGAACAACAGTGCCGCCGCGATCAGCGCGAACTTGATCGCCTTGCCGATCAGGACCTGCAGGGTCGGGGTGAGTTCCAGGCTTTCGCGAATCTTGCGGTCTAGGAAATTACCGGTGATCGCGGCGAGCCACAGCAGGACCGCAAGCAGCGTGATGCCCTTGATGATCACCAGCGCAGAGATGGTTACCTCGCCGAGCGAGAAGGCGGCGGCGTCGAGCAGTTCCACCGTTTCGTCGAGCAGGCTGGTGATGTTGAGCGCGGCGATGCACCAGGCGGTGACGGCCAGCAGGTTGGCCACCGACCTGTTGCGAATGAAGCGGGACAGGATGGTGATGGCGACGCCGGCGGTGACCAGGCTGGCGGCAACGAAGATGAGGTAGCTCCGGCTCGGCCAGGTCACTCTGACAAGCAGCGCCATCGTGCCCCACAGGATCAGAGCGAAGAAGATCCATTTGAGCCGACGGAGCGGAACGATGAGCACGCGCATCAGTTCCGGCTGCCGCTCGATGCGCCGGATCTGCGATTCGAACATCGGGGTGAGGGCGCTCGACAGAAGCAGCGCAACGCCATAGGCGGCAATGATGATGCCGAGCTGAATCAGCGCCCATTCGTCCGCGAAGACGCTTTGAAGAAAGCGCCACACCGCCTCGGCCCACGGCTTGGCCACGCCGATGGAATCGCCGGTCAGGTCCGGCACGTCCGGTATCCGGGCGTCACGCTGGTGCGCCGGTCAGTCGTGGGGCCGCGTCGCAAATGGGGCTTGTCGTCCGGTATGGCTGCGATCTCCCGAATGGCTCGGAATCAGCCCGCAGTATATGGCCGGACTTCTCAGGTGCCAATGTCCGCGCACCGCATGCCCTATTCCGCCGGCGCATCGGTCTTCGGCTTGACCGCCTTCCACCCGGTGATCATCGGACGGACCAGGTTTTCGTGCTTCCACAGCCGGTAGAAGACGATCACCGCAACATGCAGCACGACGAGCGCCAGAATCAGCTTGGAGTTCAGGTGATGCAGGGCGGTCAGTTCGCCGCGCAGCTCCTTGCCGACATAGGCCGCAAACGGGCCGCTATTGGCGATGTCGTCGTCGGTGAACAGGCCGGTGCCGACCTGCACCATGAGTGACACGAGCATGGCGATTGCCGACCAGCCGCCCATGGGGTTGTGGCCCGGCCAATGGCTGGGCACGCGCCTGAACATATGCGCCATGTAGCCAAGTATCGCGCGCGGCCCATGGATGAAGCTCGCGAAGCGCGAGGCGCGGCCGCCGGCGAAGCCCCAGATCAGGCGGAAGACCAGGAGCGCGCCGACGGTGTAGCCGCAATAGATGTGCCAGGTCTTGAGGAACGGGCCGAACTGGCCGAGATACCAGCCGGTGCACACCACAATGACCAGAGCCCAGTGGAAGATCCGGGTTGGCAAGTCCCAGATCTTCCGGAGCTCGGTGTCGTCGGGAACCGGATGATCGCTCATGTGCCGCGACGGTCTCCGTTGTTCACACGACCATGGTTTTGATCGGTAGCGATCAGGGACAGCCTAGAATTCGTCCGCCCGGTAAGGCTTGTGGCAGCCGCCGCACGACTTGCCGAGCGCGCCGACCGCCGCGGCCAGTTCGGCCTGGCCGTTGCCGACCTTGCCTTCGAGGGCTGCAACCGCCGCCTGCCAGTCGGTCAATGCCTTGCCGAAGCCGTCCATATCCTGCCAGATCTTGGGCAGGGACCGGGTCTTGCCCTTGCGGTCTTCGTTGGACGTGCCTTTCATGAACAAACCGGCGACCGGATATTGCGAGATGAGCTTGAGGTTTGCGGCATGTTTCTTGGCGGCCTCGGCATTGTACTCCATCTCACCCTTCAACATGGCGAATAGCGGTCCTGCCTCCCAGCCGACAATCTTCATATAGCCCTGGCGCGTGGCGATGGCCTTTTCCTCGGCGTCCTGCGCGGTCGCAAGCGGCGGGGCCAGCACGACGGTGGCCGTGATTGCGATTGCGCCCAATAGCTGCAGTTTCCTCATGCGTCTTACTCCTTACTCACTGGCGGCTCTGGAAATGCATCCGCATGCTGATCTTGCACGCGGAGCTTGCCGGGGCTGGGTGCCAGGCGGTGCCGCGGCCCAGAGCATGCAGTCTCTCCCGGAGATAGGCAAGATTGCGGCGGGAGCATCGTCGCCGTCCGGCAGGCCGCACCGTTCAACTCTTTGTGAGGCAGCCTGGAAAGTTTCTTTCCGACCTAGGGCCTGTGGACACTCATGGCTGTGGCGTTGGTTTGACCAGATTGATTCAGTGTCGCGGTGTGAGGAGGAAGGACATGCAGCGCATATTCGACGACGAACGGCGCGAGACTGGGCCAATCTGATCAAATCCCATGGGACGTGGCCCATTTGGCCCCTGGACGTCGTTGCGAAAGGCTTGAAGTGGGCGACACTGCGGCGCCTTTCGCGCCTAGCCAGCAGTCAAATGGGCCACGCCAACGCCGCAACCATGCCTGTCGGCAGGCCCTAAGTGGCGCGGGTCTTCATTTCACATTCGAGCCGAGACGCCGAGCAGGCAAGCCAGATCAAGTCCTGGCTGGAGGGCCGCGGCTTCGAAC
>JBPCWF010000797.1:0-2826 GCA_051009775.1 Hyphomicrobiales bacterium
GCGTGTTGCGGTTGATTCCGAGCAGTTCGGCCGCCTTGATCTGGTTGCCCGCGGTGGCGACGAGCGCCGCATTAATCAACGGCACCTCAACCTGGGATAGAATCCGGTTATAGAGCCCTGGCGGTGGCAGTTTTTCGCCGTAACCGCCGAAATAGTCGGACAAATACTGTTCGGTATATTCGCTCAGATTGACCGGAGGTCCCTCGGTCGGCTCGAACGGCAGCCAGTCCTGAAGCTCGGATTCAAGCATCGGGTGCGTTATGGTTTCATCCGAATAGAGTGCTGCCAGCCGACGAACCAGATTCTCAAGCTCACGAACGTTTCCGGGCCATTTGTGCCCTTTCAGGCGCTCCAGAGCGGCCGGCTCGAACTGTTTTGCCGGCAGGCCCTCGCGCTGCGCCTCCCCCAGGAAGTGGCGCACCAGATCGACAATGTCCTCGGTGCGCTCGCGTAACGGCGGCATGCGGATCGGCACCACATTGAGCCGATAGTAGAGGTCTTCGCGAAACAGGCCCTGGCTGATGTGCTGGCGCAGGTCGCGATGGGTTGCCGCCACGATGCGCACATTGGCACGCACGGCGAGCACGCCGCCGACACGGGCAAACTCGCCTTCCTGGAGCACGCGCAGCAACCTGGTCTGCGCGTCCATCGGCATGTCGCCGATCTCGTCGAGGAACAGCGTGCCGCCTTCCGCCTGTTCGAACTTGCCGGTGGTGCGTGTGGCGGCGCCGGTAAAGGCGCCCTTCTCATGGCCGAACAGCTCGGATTCGATCAGCTCGCGCGGGATCGCCGCCATGTTCAGCGCAACGAACGGTCCGTTACGGCGCTTGCCGTAGTCGTGCAAGGCGCGTGCAACCAGCTCCTTGCCAGTGCCCGACTCGCCCGTGATCATGACCGTCAGGTTGGTCTGCATCAGCCTGGCCATGATCCGGTAGACTTCCTGCATGGCGACCGACCGGCCGATCAGGGGCAGCTGTTCGCCGGACGGTTCGGGCGCCGCGGCATGCGAGCGGCGTTTGCCCTGCTCAAGCGCGCGGCCGACAAGGGCGGTCAGCTCGTTCAGGTCGAACGGTTTGGGCAGATATTCATACGCCCCCCGCTCCGCTGCCGTGATTGCCGTCATGATGGTATTCTGCGCGCTCATGACCACGACCGGCAGTTCCGGGCGCAGTTTCTTGATGCGCGGCAGAAGGTCGAAGGCGTTTTCGTCCGGCATGACCACGTCGGTGATCACCAGCTCTCCGGTCCCATCGGAAATCCAGTGCCACAGCGTTGCCGCGTTGCCGGTCGAACGCACCGAGTAGCCCAGCCTGGTGAGCGCCTGGCTAAGCACCGTCCGGATGGCCGCGTCGTCATCGGCGACCAGGATCGTGTGTCCCGTCATGCCCTGTCCGATCCCGCGGCAGCATCGGCCGCGCCACCGCTGTCGGCCGGCCCCTGATACATCGGCAGCAGGATGCGGAAGGCGGTCCAGCGGCCTTCGGTTTCGCACTCGATCACACCGCCATGGTCACGCACCACCTTGGCCACCAGCGCCAGGCCGAGGCCCTTGCCGGCGGTCTTGGTGGTGACGAACGGATCGAACAGGTGCTGCATGAGGTCGTCGGGTACGCCCGGACCGCTGTCCCTGATGCAGCACTCGAGCGGCAGGGTGACACGCTCGCCCGAGCCTGGTACGGACAGGCGAATACCGGGCCGGAACGCGGTTGAAAACGCGATCTCGCCTTCGCCGCCATCGGACGCGATCGCCTCGGCCGCGTTCTTGACGAGGTTGAGGAACATCTGCACCAGCAGGTCCCGGTTTCCCGGCACCGGCGGCAGGGACGGATCGTAATCCTCGGTGATCTTGATGTGTCTGGCGAAACCGTTCTCGGCAATCGATTTGACGTAGTCCAGGACCACATGGATGTTGACCGGTTCGATGTCGAGCGGGCGCTCGTCGGAGAACTGCTCCATCTGATCGACCAGTGCGCAGATGCGGTCCGACTCGTCGCAAATCAGCTGCGTAAGCGCGCGGTCGGCATCCTCCACCGCCCCTTCAAGCAACTGGGCGGCGCCGCGAATGCCGGAAAGCGGGTTCTTGATTTCATGGGCCAGCATAGAGGCCATGCCCGACACCGACCGCGCCGCACCGCGATGGGTGAGCTGACGGTCGATCTTCTGCGCCATGGTGCGCGGCTGCAGCATGATCAGCACCGCGCGCGGCTGTTCCGGCACCGGCGCGACCTGCAGGTCCACCGTGCGCTGGCCACCGGTGCGCGGCGTGCCGACATCGACGGAATACTCGTTGATCGGCGCGTCGCTCTGGCGGGTCTGATCGACGAGCGACAGGAGCGGGCTTGAAAACGGTACGATCTGGTCAAGCTTGTGGCGGCACAGGAGCGTCGCACTTGCGCGGAAAAAGGCCTCCGCCGCCACATTGGCGAAACACACCCGCCCGTCACCTTCGACCATGAGCACCGGGTTCGGCAATGCGCTCAGGATGGCCTCGGCGGTGCCCTGTGCCGGGGACGCGTCCGGACCTTTAAGCGGCGCACCCATTATGCCGCCGCTTTTTCTTGGGCACGGGCATAGAAGGCATCGATCTCGCGCTGCACGATGGCGGGATCGTCCTGCTGGCACAGGCGCTTGCGCCAGCCTTTGGCTTCTGCGGCATCGAACTCCACGCCGCAATCGGCGATCTGCTCGATATACCAGCACAGATGCTTGCGCGCGCACCGTGTACCAAGCTCGACGCCGTAATGCGTCAGTATGGTGTCGTAGTGTTCGCGAACGACCGCCCATCGCTCGGCGAGGCCGGGCATCGGCCGGTCCTTGCCGTTCAGC
>JBPCWF010000798.1:0-3944 GCA_051009775.1 Hyphomicrobiales bacterium
CCGGGCCTGATCACACCTCACGGCACCTTGTGGGGCCAGGTCGCGGCCGTCGCCGTGGTCGCCACCCTGCCGATCCTGGTATTCACCTTCTTCGTCCAGAAGCATCTGGTGCGCGGCCTGACCTTCGGCGCGGTGAAAGGGTAACAATGGCGATTTCGTTCAATCGGGTCAGCAAGGTCTTCGCCGACGGCACTGTCGCCCTCGACGAGTTCGAGCTCGGCTTCGGCAAGGGCGAGTTCATCGTGCTGCTCGGGCCGTCGGGTTCGGGCAAGACCACCGCCTGCCGGATCCTGGCCGGGCTCGAGCAGGCGACCTCCGGCACGGTCTCCGTCGACGGCCGCGACATCACCGGCCTGCCGCCGCGCGAGCGCAACATGAGCATGGTGTTCCAGAACTACGCGCTCTACGGCCACAAGTCGGTCTACGAGAACATCGCCTATCCCTTGCGCGTCAGAAAGACGGACAAGGGCTCGATCGACGCCAAGGTCCTGGACGTCGCGCGGCTGCTCCAGATCGAGGAGCTTCTGGACCGCCGCCCGGCGCAGCTCTCCGGCGGCCAGGCGCCGCGGGTTGTGGTCGCCCGCGCGCTGGTGTGGAACCCGGAAATCTGCCTGATGGACGAGCCCCTGAGCAACCTCGACGCGCTGCTCCGGCTCCAGACCCGCACCGAGCTGAAGCGCCTCCACGGCGATCTCGGTCACACCTTCGTCTTCGTCACCCACGACCAGGAAGAGGCGATGACGCTCGGCACCCGCATCGCCGTGCTCAACGAAGGGCGCCTCGTGCAGTTCGACACGCCGCGGCGCATCTACCACGAGCCCGCCACCCGGTTCGTCGCCCAGTTCATCGGCCGCCCGGCCATGAACATCATCGACGGCGAGGTCGAGGGCGGCGTGTTCCGGGCCGGCGGTGTCGCGCTCGCCGTGCCCGGCCAGCCCGACGGGCCCGTGGCCCTGGGCATCCGGCCCGAGCAGATCGTCCTGAAAGAGGCGCCGGCCGATCACACCGTCGATTTCGAGCTCGACGTCATGGAACTGGTCGAGCCGGACACGCTGCTCTTCGTCAGGAGCGGGGACGTGCCGCTGGTGGTACGGGTCATGCGCGATGTCGGCCAGATCGAACGCGGCGCCACGCTTCACCTGGAGCTGCCGCCCGGGCGCCTGCATTTCTTCGAGCCGTCGGACGGGCGGCGGCGGTCATGAGCGCGGCGCTTCACCTGGTCCCGGTCGCCGTCGCCGCGCTCGGCTGGTACGGTGTCCACCGGCTCAATCGCTCCAAGGGCTGGTTCAGGATCGGAGAGGTGATCTTCTGGGACGTGATCATCCTGATCCTGGTCTTTCTGATCTGGCTCAAATGGTTCTGAGCGGTCTCCGGGATCAGGGCTGAGGCGTAGGGCCGAGCAGGTCGTCTCGCACCCGCTCGATTGCCGCCTGGCTGTGCCGCTCTTCAGTCCCCAAATCCACCGCCATGTCGCGCGCCACGGTGGCGGGGCTTCCCGACAGCACCACGATCCGCTGCGCCAGGCGCACCGCTTCTCGGCTGTCATGGGTGACGAACAGGACCGTGGTCGGCTTTTCCGCCCAGAGCTCGCCCAGGAGATCGCGCAGGGTCTCGGCCTTGGCCTCGTCGAGCGAGACGAACGGCTCGTCCATCAGGAGCAGGTCCGGCTCGACCGAGAAGGCGCGGGCAAGCGACACCCGCCGGCTCATGCCGAGCGACAGGGCGCGCGGGAAGGTGTCATGCTCGGCGCCGAGCCCGACCGCATCCAGCATGCGCTCCGCCAGGCCGCGCTCGATCTGATCCTGTGTCATCACCAGGCGCAGGTTGTCGAGCACCGTGCGCCACGGCAGGAGCACCGGTTCCTGGAACACGTAGGCCAGCTTCAGGGCCGCGCCGTTTGGGCCTGTGGGCAGGGCGATGCGGCCTTCGAATTCGGTGTCGAGCCCGGAGACCAGGCGGAGCAGGGTGGTCTTGCCGCAGCCGGACGGCCCCAGGATGCACGCGAACTGCCCGGCATCGACGGAAAACCGGACGTCGTTCAGCACCGGCGTCGCGCTCACCCCGCTCGGGCTCACAAACCGCTTGGCCGCGATCTCGATTTCGAGTGCGCTCATGTCCGCCACCTGCCGGCCCGGCGTTCCCATGGCTGCAGCACGCCGAGCTCGAGCGCCTGGATGACGATCACGAAGGCGATGGTGTAGGCCAGGATAGCGGGCACGTCGAACAGTCCGAAGAACGTGTGGAGCTGGAAGCCGACGCCGTTGCTGCGGCCGAGCAGTTCGACCACCAGCACGATCTTCCAGATCAGCGCCAGGCCGGAGCGGGCCGACGCCGCCAGGAACGGCGCCAGCTGCGGCAGGATCACGTGGCGCAGGGTCTTCACGCGGTCGAACCTATAGGCCCGGGCGAGGTCGAAGTAGGCCGGCTCCAGGGCTCTCGCGCCCTCGCGCATGGTGACCGCCACATTGGGGATCTTGTTGACCGAAACCGCGATGATGACCGCAACCTCGGTCAGGCCGAACCAGATGTAGCAGAGGATGATGGTGACCAGCGCCGGGATGTTGAGGAACAGGATGAGCCATGGGTCGAAGAACCGGTCGGCGCGCTTCATCAGGCCGAGGGCGACGCCGATCGCCGTGCCGATGACGAGCGCCAGAAAGAAACTGACCGCGACGCGACCGAGCGTGACGGCGACGTGGTAGACGATCTCGCCGCTGAGGAGGCCGGAGATCAGTGTGGAAAAGACGACCGCGGGCTCCGGCAGGGCGCGGCTCTGCAGAGCCAGTGCCGCGAGGTGCCAGATCAGCAAAAGCACCGCGAAGGACGCGACCAGCGTCGCGGTGCGCCGCCCGATCCGCGTCATTGACCGCCCGGCGCCCAGAACAGTTCGGGCTCGAACCGCTCCGCGCGGCCCAGCAGCTTCTCGCCGCCGAGATCCTTCATGATCTGAAACAGCTTGCGCGCACCCTCAAGGTCTCCGCCCGCATCCGCGCCCGGGATGCCTTTGCGGTAGCCTGCCTTGAGCGCGGCGAACTCGGTGTCGTCAGCCGCCTTCATCAGCGGACGCACCTTGTCCCAGGCGGTGTCGGATCTGGCGAGATGGGCGTTGGTTCTGGCGATGGCGCGGAACAGGCCCCGGAAGGCCTGCGGACGCTTTTCGGCTGCGCCCTTGCGGAAGACGTAGCCGACCAGTGGCGGCGCACTCTCGACGCCGAGCTTGCCCAGGACGTCGGCCACGCTGACGAGCGTCGTGAAGCCGTCCGCCCCGAGCCGCGCTGCGTAGGGCCAGAAGGTCAGGACCGCGTCGAGCCGCCCCTGGCGCATTTGCTCGGACAGGAGCGGCGGCGCGGCGAACACCTCTTCTGCGTGCTCGGCCAGATCGTAGCCCAGAGTGCGGCGCGTCCAGGTGCGCATGATGAGCCAGCTCTTGTCGAGCGGGCCGCCGACGATACCGATCCGCTTTCCCTTGAGGCCCGCGATGTCGGTGACGGCGGAACCGCGCGCCACGACCAGGGCGCCGAGTGCGCGGGTATAGGGCACGAAGACGAAGTCTTCGCCCTCGGCGCGCTGGCGCTGCGCCCAGATCCAGTCGGTGACGATCACGTCCGCCTCGCCGGCCTGAAGCGCGATCGACGTGGCATTCTTGGAGGCCAGCGGCAGGATCTGGAGATCGATGTTCTCCGCCTTGTCCAGAGCCTGGTCTTTCAGCGTGTTCAGCTGCCAGTTGACGGTCCCGAATTTGAGCACGCCCACGGTCAGTTGCTCGGCCGCGCGTGCGCCATGCGTCACCGCCGTGAGGACCATGGCGGCCAGCAGCATGCAGACCAAACCTTTTGAACGATGGTGCGCCACAGTCCCTAGTCCCTGAGCAGCCGGTTGCGCACCAGATAGGATACGCCGCGTTTCCAGGACGTATCCGTATTGCCGCGAATGTCGGCGCCGGC
>JBPCWF010000799.1:0-4216 GCA_051009775.1 Hyphomicrobiales bacterium
GGAGATCATCGGGCCGAACGAGATCAAGAAGCACCACCCGTTCCTCGATGTCGCCAATGTCAAGGCGGGCGCCCTGACCTTCAATGACGGCCATGTCGACCCGACCTCGCTGACCAACGCCATGGCCAAGGGCGGGCGCGATCTCGGCGCCAAGATCAAACGGCGCACCCTGGTGACCGATATCAGGCAGCTCGACAGCGGCGAATGGGAAGTGGTCACCGACCAGGGCAACATCGTCTGCGAGCATGTGGTCAATGCGGCGGGCAGCTATTGCGACATCGTGGGCGGCTGGAGCGGGCTCAAGGTGCCGATCACCAACATGCTGCATCACTATGTGGTGACCGAGCCGGTCGAGGAGATCAAGGCGCTCGACAAGGAACTGCCGGTGGTGCGCGACCCCTACTGCTCGTCCTACCTGCGCCAGGAGCAGAACGGCATCCTGATCGGCATCTACGAGACCGAAGGTTCCACGGACTGCCTCGACGACATACAGTGGGACTTCGAAAGCGAACTGCTGCCGCCGGAACTGGAGCGGCTCGAGCCGTGGCTGCTCAAAGCCTGCGAGCGGTTCCCGCTGTTCGGGGAATACGGCATCCGGCGCACGGTGGCGGGCGCCATCACCCATACGCCCGACGGCAATTTCCTCGCCGGCCCCGCCCCCGGGCTCAAGAACTACTGGATGTGCTGCGGCGCCTCGATCGGCATCTCGCAGGGCGGCGGCGCGGGCAAATACCTCGCCCAGTGGATGGTCCACGGTCAGGCCGAGGTCAACATGGCGCCGGTCGACCCCCGGCGCTTCGGCGACTGGGCGGCAGGCGATTACTGCCTCGCCAAGTCGCTCGACGACTATGAGCACATGTATGCGCTGCTCGCGCCCGGCGAGTACCGCGCCGACGGACGGCCGCTGCGCACGTCCGCGCTCTATGACAAGCTCAAGGCCAAGGGTGCCGAATATGCCGAGGCGTTCGGCTGGGAGCGCCCCAAATGGTTCGACAAGACGGGCGAAGGCGAACGCTACAGCTTCCGCAGGACCAACTGGTTCGAGCCGGTCGCGGCGGAATGCAAGGCGGTGCGCGAGCGTGTCGGGGTCATGGACCTCTCAAGCTTCGCCAAGTTCGAGATCACCGGTCCCGACGCCGAAACCCTGCTCAACCGTCTGTGCGCCAATTCGGTCGCCAAGAAGAACGGTCGGGTGGTGCTGACTCACATCCTGACCGATGACGGCATGATCGAGAGCGAACTGACCGTCACAAGGCTGGGCGACGATCGTTTTTACGCTCTGAGCGGCGCCACGGCGGAGGTCAAGGATCTCGACCTCCTGACCAAGGGCAAGCTGGACGGCGAACAGGCCGAGATCGCCAACATCACCGACGATTGGGGCGTCCTGGTCCTGTCCGGCCCCAGTTCGCGCGATCTGCTCTCCAAGCTGACTGACACCGATCTGACCAATGACGGTTTCCGCTGGCTGACCGGTCAGGAAATCGAAGTGGCCGGCGTCGCGATCCGGGCGTTGCGCGTCTCCTATGTCGGCGAGCTCGGCTGGGAACTCCATGTGCCCATGGGCGCCCTGGAGCAGGTCTACGATGCGGTATGGGCCGCCGGCGAGGACTTCGGGATCGCCGATTTCGGCGCCTATGCCATGAACTCGCTCCGCATGGAGAAGGGTTACCGCGGCATGGGCTCCGAACTCACCAACGAGATCACCATGGTCGAGGCCGACATGGAGCGTTTCGTCAAATACGACAAGGAGTTCGTCGGCAAGACGGCGACCGACAAGAGCAGACAGGACGGACCGCGCATCCAGCTGGTCTACATGACCGTGGACGCCAGGGACGCGGACCCGCTCGGCAACGAACCGGTCATGGCGAATGGCAAGGTGGTCGGCGTCTCGACCAGCGGCGGCTACGGCCATACGACCGGCCAGTGTATCGCCTTCGCCTATGTCGAGCCGGACTACGCGGCGCCCGGCACCGAGCTTTCGATCAAGCTGATGGAGCACGACTGCCCGTGCCGGGTGGTCGCGGAGCCTTTGTGGGATCCAAAGAGCGAACGTTTGAGGGCGTAACGCCCTGACCGCATCGCCGGGAGGTCGCCACATGGCAGGCGGTGGTCTCAAGACAAGACGCAGCGGCGGCCGCAAGGCCCGCGTTGCGGCGCGCCAGACGCAAGTTCCGCAAGAACAGGCGGCGGTGCGGCCGGGCCTCGAAGGCGGCCGCTACAAGCCGCTGTCGGACCGCGATCTCGAACGCATCTACGATGCCGCCCTCACACTGCTCGAAACCGTCGGCATGGGCAGTCCGATCCCGGAGTTCGTTCGGCTCGTGACCGGGGCCGGCGGCACGCTCACACCTGCCGGGCGGCTGCTGTTCCCCCGTTCTCTCATCACATGGGCCATCGATCACGCCGCCAGGCGCCTCGTCGTCTACGGCTTCGACCCGGCGCACGATCTGGAGATCGAGGGCGAGCGGGTGCATTTCGGCACCGGCGGCGCGGCGGTTCATATGTACGACCCGGTCGCCGGCGGCTTCACCCATTCCGGGCTGCTCGACCTTTACGACCTGGCGCGGCTCTACCACCATATGGACCACCTCAACTTCTTCCTGCGCCCGATCGTGGCGCGCGACATGGAGGGGCCGCGCGAGCTCGACATCAACACGGCCTATGCGGTCATGTCGGCGACCACCAAGCCGGTGGCGAGCTCGTTCTTCGATCCGGCCCATGTGGGCGAAGTGGTCGAGATCGCCGACGCCATGCTGGGCGAGACCGGCGCTTTCGCCAGGCGGCCCTTCCTGCACGCGGCAAACACCTTCGTGGTCCCGCCGCTGCGCTATGCGGAGGAAAGCTGCGAATGCCTGGTCGCCCAGGTGCGCGCGGGCATGATGCCGATGCTGGTGTCCGCCGGCCAGGCGGGCGCCACGAGCCCGGCGGCGCTTGCCGGCTCGCTGGTCCAGGCCCTTGCGGAATGCCTGTCCGGCCTCGCCATCGTCAACCTGATCACGCCGGGCCATCCGGCGACCATGGGGCTTTGGCCCTTCGTCTCGGACCTGAGAACCGGCGCCATGAGCGGCGGCAGTGGCGAGGAAGCGCTTTTGACCGCCGCCTCGGCCCAGATCGTCAACTGGCTTGGCCTGCCTTCGGCGCAGCCCGCCGGCATGACCGATGCCAAGCAGCCGGACAATCAGGCGGGCTACGAAAAAGGCGTGACGGTGGCGCTGACCGCCGCCGCCGGCGCCAACATGATCTACGAATCGGCGAGCATGCTGGCGAGCATCCTGTCGTCGTCGAAGGAAGCCCTTGTCATCGACAACGACATGCTCGGCATGATCAACCGCACCGTGCGCGGCATCGAGGTGACCGACGAGACCCTGTCGGTCGAGACCATCGCCGCCGTGGTCGAGGGCGACGGCCATTTCCTGGGCGACCAACAGACGCTCAGCCTCATGCAGTCCGAATATCTCTATCCGGACGTCGCCAACCGCTTGAGCATAAAGGAATGGGACGAGGCTGACCGGCCGCAGCTTCTGCGCGACGCCCAGACCCGCGTGCGCGAGATCCTGGCCGGGTACCATCCGACCCACGTGCCGCTCTCAGTTCACGAAGACGTTCGCCGCAAACATCCGATCCGTCTGTCTCTGGAAGAGATCGACGGCACGAGCGCGCGCTGGCGGACCTAGCACAGTCCTTTCTTTCCGCTTCCGAGCGGCTAGACTGACGGTCCCTCAACCGTTGCCGGAGTGCGCTCATGTCCAGAATCGATGCCAAACTTGTCGAGCTCGGGCTCGTCCTGCCCGATCCCATAAAAGTTCCCGAAGGCATGGTTCTGCCGTTTTCCTGGGTGCGCGTATGCGGCAACCGGGCCTATGTCTCCGGCCATATCGCGCTGGCACCGGACGGCGCGGTGGCGGCGCCGTTCGGCAAGGTCGGCGCCGAGTTGTCCGAGGAGCAGGGCTATGAGGCGGCACGGCTGACGGGCCTCGCCATTCTCGGCGATCTCAAACGCGCGCTCGGCGACCTCGACCGCATCACCGCCTGGCTCCGGGTGTTCGGCATGGTCAACACGGCGCCGGACTTCAACCGCTATCCCCTGGTGATCAACGGCTTTTCCGACCTGATCATCGCCGTATTCGGACCGGAGGTCGGCGACCACTCCCGTTCCGCCGTCGGTCTGGCCGGCCTGCCGTTCGACACCCCGGTCGAAATCGAGGCGGAAGTGGAA
>JBPCWF010000800.1:0-9361 GCA_051009775.1 Hyphomicrobiales bacterium
GACCAGAACGCCTTCAGTCACGTCTCGTCGCCGGCAACCGCGGTGATCGAGGAGATCGCGCTTAGATGGCTGACCGATGTTGTGGGATTGCCCGAGGGCTGCGGCGGCGCTTTCGTCACCGGCGCAACCATGGCGAACTTCGCCGGCCTTGCCGCCGCCCGCCACCGGCTGCTGGCGCAAGCCGGCTGGGACGTCGAAGCACGAGGGCTGTTCGGCGCGCCGGAGATCACGGTGATCGTCGGCGACGAGGCCCACACCATGCTGTTCAAGGCTCTGGGGCTCCTGGGGCTGGGCCGTGACCGGGTGGTCCGTGTCCCGGCCGACGGCCAGGGCCGCATGCGCGCCAGTGCGCTGCCGGAGATCTCAGGCCCCACCATCCTCTGTCTGCAGGCCGGCAATGTGAACACCGGCGCGTTCGATCCGGCGGAGGAAATCTGCGCTACGGCCAAGCGGGCCGGTGCCTGGATCCATGTCGACGGCGCCTTCGGCCTGTGGGCCGCGGCGGCGCCTGGACGCGCCCAACTGATGGCGGGCTACGACCAGTGCGATTCCTGGGCGACCGACGGTCATAAGTGGCTCAACGTCTCTTATGACAGTGGCGTCTGCTTCGTGCGCGACGGCGACGATCTGAAGGCCTCGATGGCCGCCACCGCCGCCTATCTGTTTCCGAGCCAGCAGCGCGATCCTTTCGCCTACACGCCGGAATCCTCGCGCCGCGCCCGTGGCGTCGAGGTCTGGGCGGTGTTGAAATCTCTTGGACGCTCGGGCATCGCCGAGCTCATCGAGCGCAACTGCCGCCAGGCCGCGAGGTTTGCGCAGGGCCTGGCCGAGGCGGGCCACGAGATCCTGAACGAGGTGGTGCTCAATCAGGTCATGGTCTCGTTCGGCGATGACGACAAGACCCGGCGCGTCATTGCCGCACTTCAGGAAGAGGGCACCTGCTGGTGCGGCGGCACCCAGTGGCATGGCCGCGCCGCCATGCGGATATCGGTCAGCTCATGGGCAACCACGGATAACGACGTCGAGCGCTCGCTCGACGCCATGATCCGCGTCGCACAACGGACCGCCTGATGCTCTATTCCGCGGCGACGCCGCTTCCGACCTGGCAGGCAACGCCGGTGCCGCCCAGTCCGCAATAGCCGGACGGGTTCTTGGCGAGATACTGCTGGTGATAGTCTTCGGCGAAGTAGAATTCCGGGGCGTCCAGGATTTCGGTCGTGATCGCGCCCAGGCCGCGCGCGCCGAGAGCACCGCCATAGGCCGCTTTGGTCGCTTCCGCGGCTGCGCGCTGCGCGTCCGAACAGACGTAGATGCCGGATCTGTACTGCGTGCCCACATCGTTGCCCTGACGCATGCCCTGGGTCGGATCGTGGCCTTCCCAGAAAACCTTCAGCAGGTCTTCGTAAGAGACGGCCTTCGGGTCATAGACCACGAACACCACCTCGTTATGGCCGGTCAGGCCGGAGCAGACTTCCTGATAGGTCGGATTGGGGGTCGCACCGGCGGCATAGCCGACCGCGGTGACGTGAACGCCCGCGAGTTTCCAGAACATCCGCTCCGCGCCCCAGAAGCAACCGAGGCCGAACAGCGCCGTCTCGTGACCTTGCGGGTAGGGCCCCTTGAGCGCCGCGCCGTTGACGAAGTGGGTCTCGGCCGTAGGGATCGGTTCGCCTCGGCCGCCCAACGCCTCGGCAGGCGACGGCATTTCGGGCTTTTTGCGGGAAAACCACATGACCAGTGTCCTTTCAGATCGCTCTCGGTATCTAGTGTGGGGTCGCGTGCCGTCGCTTGCAACCCGCGCCGGCCGGCTCTCATGCGCTCAAGTCGAAGCGGTTTTCCTGGAGACCCAGCTCAGGACGAAACCGAACCCGGCGAACACCGCCCATGCGGGCCATTTCAGCAGCGTGACCATGCCCGGGTTCCACAGCGGTTCCCAGACGTAGCGTTCGATGAAGTTCTGCGCAAATGTCAGGCTCGATTTGTCCAGCGCGAACCACCAGCGGCCGAGCGACTTCGTGGAAAACGAGCCGGTATCGACCAGATTCCACAGGTCCAGGCCGAACGTGAAGATACATCCGATCCAGAACAGAATAGCGAGAATGCGAATCAGCACCATGTCAATCAGATCCGTTTCAATCGATACAATCTACCTCTGTTCGGCGTCCTGTAAAAGAGGCGCTGACAAGGGCCATGCCTTGGCTTGCTTGGCACCAGTGTTTGAGTATAGTGCACGCGGCCTTTTGGGGCGACATCTGCGGAGAGGTGGCCGAGTGGTCGAAGGCGCACGCCTGGAACGCGTGTAGGCGGGTAACCGTCTCGTGGGTTCGAATCCCACCCTCTCCGCCACCGGGCTTCCGACATCGCACGAACAGCGCGCGGGCTTGGAACCGATACGAAAGACCCATTTATTGGTTCTTGATAATAGGTCAGCTTCCATATAGTTGTGGCGCGTTCTGTACTTTCAAAGATTATCGTCAAGCGGGAGGCGGCCAATGACCACCAAAATAGTAAAAGACACCCTGGCGACTGAGAATAAGCTCCTTGCGGAAATGATCGCTGTTGTAAAAAAGTTCGATACCAAGGATGCTCCAAGGGAAGCGGAAGACATCAGAAAAAGCTGGGAGCGGTTCTTGGGAGACCGAAAGAGGACCAATGCAACCCAGATCCGTTCCAGCGACGCCAAGCTTAAGCAGGACTTTCTTGCGGAAATTTGCCAGATCGGAGCGTACGTGTGCGTAACCCCGGATCCTAAGCAGGCAAGGTACACTGAAATGTGGAGAAAGTTCATCGAGTGCGAGAGGGATATTTCCGCTCACCTGTTCAGGTTGGTTGGGAGACGGGACGTCCGTAAGTAAACGTGGGTCCGTGTGGCCGGGTGCCGGGATCAGGCAGGGGTTTCTTGCCAAGATCTGCCGTACCGGAGCGCACATTTGCGTAACAGTGGGCCGCAAGCAAAAAGCACACTGAATCCTGGAATAAACTGATCGGGTGCGGAAGGTATATTTCCGCTCACCCGATCGGGTTGGTCTGGAAATGCTCCGGGCGCGCCGCACACCGCGCCTGCACGGCAACTGGCTGGGCGCTCGGACGGCACCGAGTGCGGTCTCAGCGCTGTCCCAGATACTCGCGGTAATTCAGATTCATGATCAGGCAGGACAGGTCGGCGCCCGACTTGTTGAACTCCGACAGATTGAACAACTCCACATCCATCCCGATGGCTTTTCCCATCTGCTCCACGGCGTCGATTTTGCACATTTCGCCAGCATAGTGATCGTGCGATTCCGACAACTCACTGATGTTGGAAGAAAAAAGAATCTTGTTCGGCGTCAGCATCGCGTTGGTGGCGCCATATAGAGCGGCCTCCAGGGGCACATCCAGTATCTCAACGTGGTTTTCGATCTCCGCCACGGTAGATTTGTCGGCTGCACCGGTACACACGGCAGTCTTTTCAGGCGAGATCGGCAGGACGCAACAGTCCAGATGATAGAGGCGTTCGTTTTTCAAATGGAACGGGATGACTTTCATTCCGAAGCTTTCGCTTAGCCAGCGGTGGGCACTTCGAGACGTGCGCACACCGTGCGCTCCAACGTAGACATTATCGACCAGATACTTCAGGTCGGCCTCGCCCTCGAAATAGACTTCCCGGTCATGTTCGCCGCACGCGTCCGAGCCGGACTGCTGCAGCGTTTTCGGTGGCCGCTCGACCGTGAAGTCCATCATCTCGAAGAAGGCGTGGCCGACGGCGGCTTCGCCGACCCGCGGCGGCGAGCGAAATCTCGAGATCACAACGGTGCGGTCGGCCAGATGAGGCAGCACCACGCCAAGGTTCGAAACATAGGTCTGGTCCTGAAGCCCGGGAACGCTCGGCAGCAGATAGACGATCGCGAACCGCGATATTTCTCTATAGAGCCTGAAGAACTGAGCGATTGCCCTGTCGCGGTGAACGGTGCGTTGTTCACTGTCCAGCTCGTCCATCCAGACGTTGTTGGGAGCGTCCGCGGACAGAGAAAACGGCACGTTCATCAGATATGCCGGCATATCGATAGTGGAGATGTTCGGTATGCCTTGCATTCTCAGCTCCGGCTTTCGCTTGCGTTGAGTGCCGCAGGTTCTCTGCCCGCCGGCATAACTGGCGTGCGAACGAATTTCACGATAGGCGATCGGGGCGTCATGTACACTCGATCCATCGACCGGGACGTGTTCTTCTTGGCGGCCTCATACGGTCGCCACCCTGAAATACGCGCGATGTTGGCCTGCGCCACGGGTGCCTCTCCCATTCATTCCTGGGTCCTCCATCCGCATCGCAGCCAGCTTGCCTGCACCCCTCAGTTGACATACTCTTTCGACCCGGTTTATCGGGGGCTCGAATGAAGTTGGTTGTCGGCGCAGGACTTCGCGGAAATGCAAAGTGCGGTGAGTGAACGACGTTTGGCTGCAATCCTAATTGCAGACGTGTCGGGCTATAGCCGTCTCATGAACATTGACGAAGATGGTACGCATCAGCGTATGAAAGCACATCTTCAACAGGTGATTAAACCAGAAATAGCCGCCCGCAGAGGACACATCGTCAAGTCGACCGGAGACGGATTTCTCGCGGAGTTCCAGAGTATCGTCGAAGCCATGCAATCCGCCCTGACGATCCAGACGGCTTTTGCGGAGCAGAACTCAAGCACGCCCACAAGCGAGAGGCTGTACTGGAGAATTGGCATCAATATCGGCGATGTGATCGTCGAGAAAGAGGATATCTACGGCAATGATGTCAACATCGCAGCGCGTCTGGAAGGCCTTGCCGAACCCGGCGGCATATGCGTCTCCGAAGCGGTATACACGGAACTCAAGAACAAGATAGACCTCAAGTTCGAGTCGATCGGCAAGAGGAAGCTGAAGAACATCTCCGAACCTGTTCACGCCTATCGTCTGAACTTCAGACGCAGGCGGTCCGGCTCCGCCAGCACGGACGCGGAGAGCTATACGCACGAAGAATTTCTCGACATTCCATCGGTCGCCGTCCTGCCATTCGCCAATCTGACGCCGAATGGGACCAACGAGTATATGGCCGACGGCATCACCGAAGACCTCATCACGAACCTGTCCATGTCGCCGGAGTTCTTCGTCATCGCGCGCACGTCGTCATTTGCCTTCAAGGACGGACCGCTCGATCTGGAGTCGGTGGCGCGGCAGCTTGGTGTCCGCTACCTGGTCATCGGCAGCGTGCAGCAGGACGACACGGGCTTTCGGATAACGGCGCAGCTCATCGAAGCCAAGACCGGCATCCAGTTGTGGGCCAGGCGCTACGACCCCATCAACGCCGAATTGCTGGAAGTTCGCGACGAGATTACGCATTCCATCGCCGCCACCCTCATGACAACCGCCGGACCGATCGCCAAAGCCGAGTTGAGACGGCAGGCGACGAAGTCGCCTGACATCTTCGACGACTATGACCGCTACCTGAGGGCCAGACAGTACTTTCACCGTTCAATCCTTCCGCCATGGTCGAAGGGCAAGGAGTGGAGCGACCGGTCAAAGGCCGAGTTCAGCAGAGCCATCGAACTGAGCGACCCGCCGCTCTGGCTCAACTATGCCGGTCTGGGCTGGCAGCACGCCATCGATTTCGAATTCGGCTATGGCGAGAATGAGGAAATGTCGTCAGAGCTTGCGTTCGAGAACGCGGCGATTGCGGTCAAGAACGCACCTGACAGCCACATGGCCCATTGGATTATGGGCTGGGCATATCTGTTCACGAAAAAAGATCATGAACGCGCCATGTACCACTACAGGCGTGCCCGCGAGCTGAACGTCGGGGACTCCCGTCTGATGGCTGAAATGGCGCAGCTTCTCATTTTCTCCGGTGAGCCGGAGCAGGCCATCGTTCAGCTGAAGCAGGCCATTCGGCTGAACCCGCTTCGCGAGCAGTGGTACGACGAGTTTCTGGGTTGGGCTTATGAGGAGAACGATCAGCCGGAACTGGCGATCGAGACGCTCGTCGAGCTGGGCGAACTGGAGGGGCTGTGGAGCCACGCCGCCTTGGCTGGTGCATATGTGCTGACGGGACAGATCGATCGGTTCGCGGAGCAGCATGAGGTGCTCAATGCGATGGTTCGGGAACAGTTGGAGACGGATTTCACGTCGGCATTCTGGCGGCAGTGGGTCCAAACCAAATGCCCTTATAAGGACAAGGCAAGAGCAGAGCGCATAATCGAACTGATTGACGAGGGACTGAACCGCGCGCGCGGGCACGATTGATTTTCGCCGCGTCCGGAACATGTCGATCCGGGCACGGGCTTCCTTATCGTGACCGACGCCGTGACGCGCCCGGCAAGCCAGAACCCGCATTTTGGCATCCTTCCCGATGAGCCAGGTTCAGGCGTCGCGTCGGCGCCAGGCTTGCGCACCGGATATACGGGGAAGCAAAGACTTCTGAACCTTCTGAGTTTGCGTGCGTGGCAGTTCGTCAATCAGAAAGACATATTCGGGAACCATAAAGCGTGCTGCGCGTTGCTCGACGAAGGTGCAAAGCTCGGCCGGATCGAGGCGGGCCCCAACCATCGGTTGGACAAAGAGCAGCACATCCTCATCTTCGAATTCCGAGGGGACGCCGACGGCCGCGCTTCCTTGGACTGCCGGATGCAGATCCACGATCGCTTCCAGTTCCATTGCAGAAATGTTTTCACCGCGGCGCCTGATGGAGTCCTTGAGCCGGCCGCGGTAATACAGGTATCCGTCGTCATCAAACATGCCGAGGTCGCCGGTGCAAAAGGCACCTGTGTGCATTGCCCGCTCCGTCGCCTCCGGGTCTGCGAAATAGCCGTTCATCACGCCCAGGGGCTCGTGACAACTCACGACGATCTCACCTGTATGCCCGGGAGCCAGGACATGTCCGTTGCCGTCGACGACCGTCACCTCGTAACCGTCCACGGCTCTGCCCACGGACCCTATGCGGCGGTCGTCGATCGCGTTGGTCGTGCATGCAATGCACTCGGTCATGGCGAAGGCTTCAAGCACCACCAATCCAAATCTCCGCTCGAACTTCTCGATCAAAGCCGCGGACGCTCCGCCGCCGACCGCGACCCGCAGACTGGAACCTGCAGGGGCGTCCGGGCCCTTCATCAGCAGGGCCAGAATTGAGCCGAGGTAGCAGAGATAGGTCGCCTGGGAGCCGGCCACGTCATGCCAGAAACGCGACACAGAAAAATCGGGGGCCACCACCATGCACCCCCCGGTGTGCAGGAGAAGTGACATGATATGGATCGCATCGATATGGAACATGGGCGTGACGAAGAGCCACCGGTCTTCCGGGCCGACGCCGACCAGCGGTATCAACCGCTCTCCGGTGTACACCTCATAGGCATGCGAAAGCTCGACGGCTTTCGACGGGCCGGTCGTGCCCGATGTGAACAGGATGCGAGCAGCGTCCTGTGGCCGAATGGAAGGTCTTGGCCGACGGTTCCAGGGCAAAGGGCTGGCCGTCAGCGCATGCAGCACTTCGGCCTCGATCACGTCCAGGTGGCGTTTGTCGAACCCGCTGGCTTCCAGATTTTGAGCGAACTTGCCGTCCAGCACGAGGCCGCCTAAATCGGCGGTTTCAAGCATTCGCCGCAATATCTGGCCCTGATGCTGGGTGTTGACGGCAACCTCGACCAAGCCGGCAGTGGCCAGCGCATAGCGCAGCACGAAATAGTCCAGACCGTTCGCCATCATCACACCGACCCGGGTGCCAACACGAAACGACCGGGCCAGGGTGGAAGCGGCGCCCGCAACCAGGTCGAGAAAGGCGTTGTAGGACAGTTTCTGGTCGCTGGAGAGCGCGTGCACGATAGGGCGGTCGTCGCCCAGTGCGCGCGATCGATCCAGCAGATCCGGCACTGTGCGGTGCTTCAATTCTCGAAGGCTCAGTGGTCCCCGCATGGCCGCGGCACCCCTGTTACGTGAAAGGAAGGAACGGACGGGACGGCTTGCATCGAACCTTCGCGCCCGGGCCGACGGCCACCCGGCCACGACGTGACCATTTCCGGGGCGGAGCGCCCGATTGCTCGCCGCCTGGCATGTTGGCAGATCTTCACTAATGCTCCGGGTCCGAGATTTCGATCCAGCTGTACGCCAGCAAGCCAACGACAATCAGCGCTGCACCCACTATCTTTTCGGTGCCGACGACACTCGTTCCGATCAACCAGACCGCCGCCAATACGACAACGGGCTCCAGCAATCCCGCCGCGCCGATCGTTCGTATCGGCAGGTAGCGATGGGCCTGGTTGTAGCAAGTGATCGAGAACAGCCAACAGCACTCGGCCGCCGCGAGGAGCAGAACCGCCGGCATTGGCGGCAGGCTGAGCTGGCCCAGTCCCCAAACGATCGCCGCATGAAAAACAATGAATATGATCGACACGGCCGTGGCGAAAAGGAACCCCTCGATGTCGGGCGCGAATTTCTTGATGACCAGGCTGTTCACCGCGGCAAGGAACGCGGCCAGCGTGACCAGGGCGACGGAAAGATAGGAATACGTGCCTTGAATTTGAGACAGGATGGTGAAGCCAACCACCGCGATGCCGATCGACAGCATCATGGGTGACGAAAACCTTTCCCTCAAAAAGACGATGCCGAGAATCCATGCCCATACAAGCGTGGTCTGATCCAAAAACGCCATGATGTCGGCGCTGCTGAGATTAAACGCGTAGAACCATGCCCATGTGGTGGCCAACTCGATGCCCGCGGAGATGGCGACGGCCAGTTTGTGCCGTCGGATCGTATAGCCGAATTTGCGCCGCAATGTGGGGTTGATGGTGACGAAGGGCAGAGATATCACCAAGCCGCTCAGCACGGCGCACAGAATGGCCTGCCCCTCGGTGACGCCGGCATACCGACCGAAAACGGTATCGATGGTGAGATAGAAGAGAGCACCGAACGGAACGCTCAGTAACAGCAACAGATAGCCCCGGGCGACTTCTCGTTTCTGCTCACGGGACATAAACGATGCAGGTGTCGTCGTCTTGGGCGGGCGTCATCTGGATCTTCCGGCACCGTTGCAGATCGAAAGCGGACCTCACCCTATCGGCGGGAACGTTGCGCTGCAACTTGCCACCCCGAACCGGAACCTGGCGAATGCCTCCTCCGCCGGCCCAGTGAATCCCTTGCCTGAAAACATATTGATGCACCGAATGCCGGTTTGCAGATCACGTTTTCCTGACCTGCGGAAATTCCCGTGGTCGGGACGCTACACACATCGACACCTGGCGCCTATGGTGATGCGTCGATTGCGCGAACGCTGACATGGTTGTTGCGATGAGGAAGTTGAACCCGAAAGCTTTGGCCGCTTTTGTTGAAGGCCGGGATTGTTTGCCGATCTCATCCCAGGAAAATCTTGAAC
>JBPCWF010000801.1:0-5194 GCA_051009775.1 Hyphomicrobiales bacterium
CATGGCATGCACCAGCGCGTCGAACGGGTCCATGCCGGCGAACAGGTATGAGAGCGCGCAGGCGGCGGTCAGCGAGATGTAGATGATGGTGATCGAGCCGGCGATCTGGGTCGCCCGGGGCAGGATCTTCTCCGACGTGTCCGACGATTCCATCCGGAAAAGCTGCATGCCGCCGACCTGCAGCATGGGCAGCACCGCGATCGCCATCACGATGATGCCGATGCCACCCAGCCATTGCAGGAGGCCGCGCCACAGGAGCAGGCCGGGCGGCGCCTCGTCGAGCCCGACGATGACCGTGGCGCCGGTGGTGGTCAGGCCGGACATCGCCTCGAAGAAGGCGTCGGTATAGTTCAGATCGATATCCGCAAGCGCGATCGGCAGCGCGGCAAAGCCGGCCAGGGCGACCCACGAGACATTGGTCAGCACGAAGGCCTGTTTGACGCTCAGATATTCGGTCCGTCCCCATGTCACCAGGGCGAGCGAGATGCCGACGAACAGGGTGAAGCCGGCGGATGCCGCGAACACCACCCAGTCCGGATCGTTGAGGGCGAGATCGAAGATCGCCGGCACCAGCATGGCGCAGCCGAGCGTGGTCAAGAGAATGCCGACGACGAGCAGTATGGGGCGAAGGTCAAACACCTGGGGTCACATGTCTGGGGCAACGCGGGCTCTGGCGCGCGTGCCCTCCGGGCCAACGGGATCTGGGTCTTTGTAGCCTTGGGTCGTAAAGATTGCGTTCAATGGAGCTGCCGGTCGGCATGGGGGCTGTCGAGCGAGAAGGCCGGTATGTCGACATCGAACAGCTCGCCGCTCTCGTTCTGCATCTGATAGCTGCCGACCATGATGCCGGACGCGGTCGTAAGCGGGGTTCCGCTGGTATATTCGAAACTGTCGCCCGGCTCGAGCACCGGCTGCTCGCCGACCACGCCGGCGCCGCGAACTTCCTGGGTATGTCCCTGGGCGTCGGTGATCTGCCAGTGGCGGGTCTTCAGCTGTACGATCTCCTCGCCTCCGTTCTCGATCTGCACGGTGTAGGCCCAGACGAAATAATTGTCGTCCGGAGACGACTGGTCATCGAGATAGATCGGTTCCACCGTCACCTTGATTGACCGCGTTACCCTGTCATACATACCACTGTCATCCTAGCCTCGGGGCGCCCCGCCTTGTGCTGCGCAGGCGGCTCACCCTGATTGTGGTTCCCGATGCTGAATCTACCGCAATTCACACGGGTTGTGCCAGTGTGGCGGCTGTGGATACAGCGTTACGTGAATTTGGCGCATTGGCGCGGAATCCGTTAAGACTGGGCGACGCGGAGAAGTCATCCCGATGCCGCAACCGATATTGGAGCGACATGTCGTCAGCAGCTGAGACCGGAGCGGTGGACGGACCCGAAGGACGGTCCGGCATCCTGCCGGCGCATGAAATTCAGGCCCTGATCGACGCCCGTGCCCTCACCGCCGGCGAGCCTTTCATCGACGGCCAGATCCAGCCTGCCAGCCTCGACCTCCGGCTCGGTCGGGTCGCCTACCGGGTGCGGGCGAGTTTCCTCCCCGGATCCGGGTTCAGCGTGACACGGCGGCTCGAAGGGCTTGCCCTGCACGAGATCGACCTCACCGCCGGGGCGGTACTGGAAACCGGCTGCGTCTATATCGTGCCGCTCCTGGAGGAACTCGCGCTTGACGAAAACATCGCCGCGGCGGCCAATCCGAAAAGCTCGACCGGCCGGCTCGACGTCTTCACCCGGGTGATCGCCGACGGTGCGCGCGAGTTCGACAAGATCGAGCGCGGCTACAAGGGCCCGCTCTATGCCGAGATCAGCCCGCGCACCTTCTCCGTTCTGGTGCGCACCGGGTCGCGGCTGTCGCAGATCCGCTTCCGCCGCGGCGAGCCGACCCATTCGGACGACCTGATCCGCGACCTCCATGCGCGCGAGCCGCTGATCTCGTCGGGCGAGCCCAACATCGACAACGGCATCGCCCTGACCGTCGACCTCCTGGGCGAGGGCTCGAAGGGTCCGATCGGCTTCCGTGCCAAACGCCATTCCGGCCTTGTCGACGTCGATCGGCCCGCGTCCTGCGACGTGCTCGACTACTGGGAGCCCTTGTGGCGGCGCGGCGAGCTGGTGCTCGATCCCGATCAATTCTACATCCTGGCCTCCAAGGAGGCGGTGCGCGTGCCGCCGAGCCATGCCGCGGAAATGGTGCCCTACAATCCGCTGGTCGGCGAGTTCCGGGTCCACTATGCCGGTTTCTTCGATCCTGGCTTCGGTCATGCGACCGGCGACGGCGAAGGCAGCCGCGCGGTGCTCGAGGTCAGGAGCCACGAAGTGCCGTTCATTCTGGAGGACGGCCAGATCATCGGCCGGCTGGTCTACGAGCGCCTGACCGAGACCCCGGAAGAGGTCTATGGCGCCGGCATCGGGTCAAACTACCAGCGACAGGGCCTCAAGCTGTCGAAACACTTCCGCCCGTTCGATCCCAAGCAGTGGGGCTGATGCCGGGCGAACCGGTTTTGACCTGTTCAACCCCCGTGGCCAAACCATACCGTCATTCCCGCGAAGGCGGGAATCCAGAATTTGGTGTGTTGAAATCGGCACGGAACGCCGACCGTCGCCCCCGGAGCATCCATCAACGGGCCGTAGCCGTTTGAACGCTCCAACTGGATTCCCGCCTTCGCGGGAATGACTGAGAGATGGCGGGAATGACTGAGAGGTGGCGGGAATAACGGAGTGGTGTGGGCTGGGGGCGCGGCGGCCTCAGTCGTCGTCCGGGCGGATGGAACAGCTGCCGCCGCCGAGCACGCAGAACTTGGCGCAGTGGGGATGGTTGAGCTTGACCTCGCCCTTGTCGAACATTCCGCCATCGGCGGCGAGTGACTGGGCGAGCGTCGCCCCCATTTCGAACGCGGTGTCGAACGGCAGCAATGTGCAGGGCAGCACGACCGGCGTCTCCTCGCCCTTGCGTTTGACCGCCATGCGGCTCGTTGCGCACATCATCTCCGCCGGGTCGACGCCCAGAATGCCCCAGCAGGCCTCGGTGATCTCCGGCACATCGGCGGTCTCGTCCATCTCCGGCAGGAGAACCAGCCGGGACGGATCGTTGGCGTCGACCGGGTAGCAGCGCTCGGCGAACAGCCGGGCATAGCCCTTGCGCGCATCCGCCTCGCTCTCCTGCCAGCAGGTCCGCCCGCCGACCGAGAGGTGAAAACCGTTCTGCGCCAGCCAGTCAAGGCCGTCGATCGTGGTCTGCCAGGTGCCGGCGCCGCGCTCGAATTCGTGCAGCGCCCGGGCGTAGTGGTCGAGACTGACGCGGATCCGCAGCCGCTCGCCATAGTCCTCGCCGAGCGCCAGCAGGCCCTGTTTGATGCGCGGCCGCTGCATCGGCTGCATGGCATTGGTCAGGATCAGCACCTCAAAACCACGGCCAAGCGCGTCCCCTGCCATGGCGAGCATGTCCGGGTTCATGAACGGCTCGCCGCCGGTGAAGCCGATTTCGGTGGTGCCGGTATTCAGTTCTGCGATTTCATCGAACAGGCCGGCCGCGTCCTCGGCGGAAAAATAGACCAGCCGGTCGTTGGTTGGGCTTGATTCGATATAGCAATGCGCACATTCGATGTTGCACAAGGTTCCGGTATTGATCCACAGGGTCGTCAGGTGTGACAGCCCCACTCTTGCGCGCGGTTCGCCCTTGGCGGTGAAATCCGGGTTGTCGAATTTCTCCGGCGAGAGCGGCCGCGCGCTTGGCTGGCCTTGTGGCGATGCATCCGTCATGGCGCGGAAAGGTATCAGAATTCTACGTAAGCGGAAGATTTTCATGCCTGCTCACGACAAGTTTATGATCGTTAAGAAACCCGTGTTGGGACGCTCCTGCTTGATCACTTTTCGCGCCGTGGTAAGTTTCCGCAACTGCGGGCGTAGTTCAGTGGTAGAACGTCAGCTTCCCAAGCTGAATGTCGCCGGTTCGATCCCGGTCGCCCGCTCCAACACTTACTGACGGCAGGTTTGGCTCAAGTGACACGAACAGCGGCGGCGAAACCGGTCGGACGACCTCTCAGGGCGTGCTTTGGCGCGATCATTATCGTGGCTATGGCGTGGTTTTTGGCGCCCGGAGGCGCCGCAGCGCAGGGGGCCGAAGAGACGCAAGGCCCCGAGAGCACGCGGAAAAACGTGACCATTTCGCCGCTGCCGTACTTCTGGCACCGTTCGGAAGACGCCGAGGAACCCGACCTCTCCAAGCTGAAATCGATCAACTTTCTGACCGACAGCGACTATCCGCCGTTCAACTATCGCGACGGCAACGGCAGTCTCGTCGGGTTCAACGTCGACCTGGCCAAGGCGCTGTGTGCCGCTTTGCGGGTGCGCTGCCGGATCGCGGCGAGTAAATGGACCGACCTGGTTCCGGCGCTTGAGAGCAAGAAGGTGGACGCGGTGATTGCGTCCATCGCGATCAATGCCCGCAACCGGGAGCGGATAGACTTCACCTTTCCCTACTACCGCTCGCCCGCCCGTTTCGCCGTTCAGAAGGCATTCCGCCTCTCGGAGGCGACGCCGCAGGGGCTGAGCGGCCGGCCGGTCGGCGTGCTGGCCAAGACCGCTCATGAGGCCTATCTCAAGGCGTTCTTCCCCGGCGCGGACATCCGCCCCTTTGCCACCATGCTCGAGGCCGAGGAAGCGCTGCGCACCGGCGAGCTCGATGCCGTGTTCGGCGACGGCACCGCGCTGATGTTCTGGCTCAACGGCACCCTGTCGCGGCAATGCTGCCGCTTCCTGCCCGGCGCCTTCATCGAAAGCCGCTATTTCGGCAACGGCGCGGGCATCGCGGTGCGCAAGGGCAACGACCTCCTGCGCGAGGCGCTCAATTACGGCCTCGACCGCATCAAGGTTTCCGGCACCTATGACCGCCTCTACCGCAGGCACTTTCCGCTTGCGCTGTACTGATTGGCTGACGGATGGCCGGCCAACCCATACCGCCGATCGCTGAACAGATCACCTGGGTCTATGCAGATGACCTCGACGCGCGGCGAGTAGACGAAGATTTCGAACATGGGGCGTGGCTCGGGCAGCTCGAGAACCATTTTCGGATCGAACTTGAATGACAAGTAGGATTTCGGTTTTCCATCATCCCCTGTCTGGTAGTAGTTGGTTCTCCGCGTTGCCAGTATCGCACCGAGAAGGCTGCGTAGGATGCGGTCCTAG
>JBPCWF010000802.1:0-4888 GCA_051009775.1 Hyphomicrobiales bacterium
GAAATGGCCGATGCCGTCGACGCGGGCGGCGTCGGTCAGGTCGTCTGGAATGTTGAGCAGGGCGGCGTAGATCAGGATCATGGGGATGCCGACGAACTGCCAGACCGAGATCAGGGAGAGCGTCACCAGGGCGGAGCTTTCCTCGCCGAGCCAGGGCGCGAACCAGTCGCCGAGCCCGATGCCTGAGAGTACGCCTTCCGACACGCCCCAGAGCGGGCTCAGGATCAACTGCCAGATGAATCCGACAATGACCACGGACAGCATGGTCGGGAGGAAGAGCACCGTGCGGTAGGTGTGGCGGCCGGTGAGCCCCGGCAGGGAGAGGAGCGCCGCGAGCCCGATGCCGACCGGGTTCTGGACCGCCATGTGGATCGCGAAGAAGATCGCGTTGTTCTTGAGCGCGTTCCAGAACGGGCCGGCCCAGGTGTCGTCGCCGAGCAACCTGACGAAGTTGCCGAGGCCGACGAAATGCTGGGCTCCGGCGTCATCCGAACCATAGGCGCTGAGGACGATGGTCGAGAGCAGAGGGTAGATCGAGAATGCGGCGTAGATCGCGAAGGCGGGGCCGAGGAAGAACAAGAGCAGTGCGGCGCGCCGCCCCGGCCGGGCGTCGATCAGCGCGCCGCGCCCGGATGCCGTGCCTGAGATCATGTCCGCGGTCTGCCCAACCGGATCACTTCTGGTGCGGCGCGTACCACTGGGCCAGCCCCGCCTCCAGCTTGGCCGCCGCGTCCTCGGGGCTCATGGTGCCGTTCAGCACCTGGGCGCTGACGTTCCAGATCTCCGCGTCGAGATTGGGCGTGCCGCGCGACAGGATCTGATAGGCGTTGCGGATGGTCGATTTGCAGGTCGCGCGCCAGCCGATGAACTCCTGTGCCAGATCGTCGTCGAGCGTGACCTTGTGGCTCGACAACGGGAAGAAACCGGGCAGGGCGTTGGCAAAAAGGGTCGCGAATTCCGGTGTCGCCATCCAGGTGAGGAAAGTGCGCGCGGCTTGCTTGTTTGGCGAGGCGGCATTGATGCCGATGCCGATGTCGGTATGGTCGGAGATGTAGCAGTCGCCCGTGCCGTCGGGCGGGGGCGGCTTGAAGGCGCCCAGCTCGAATGTCGCCTGGGTGCGGAATGTGGTGATGTCCCATGAGCCCGCGGGATAGATCGCCGCGCGGCCGAGCGAGAACAGGGTCTGGCTGTCGGCATAGGACTGGGCCTTGTAGCCGCGGCCCATATAGGGGCTCCAGCGGGCCAGGTGCTTGAGGGTCGCGACATAGGGCGCGTCGGTGAGCCTGGCGTCGCCGGAGATCAGCGCCCGGCGGCCGTCTTCGCCCTTCCAGAAGTTCGGTCCGACATTCTGGAAGCCCATGGTGGCGGCTTCCCACTGGTCCGCCGTGCCCATGGCAAGGGGCGTGTAGCCGCCGTCCTTCTTGATCGCTTCGAGCAGGGCGAAGAACTCCGCCTCGGTCTGGGGCGGCTTGAGGCCGAGCTCCTTGAAGGCGTCCTTGTTGTAGATGAAGCCGTGGATCACCGAGGCCATGGGCAGGCAGAAGGTGGTCTTGCCGTCATCGGTCTGCCAGGCGCTCCTGGCGACTTGCGCGAAGTGCTCCATGCCGGGCAGATCGTCGAGCGCGACCAGATGGCCCTGCTTGAACAAAGTGAGGGCGGCGTCGAAGGGGCGGCAGGTGATCAGGTCTCCGGCCGTGCCGCCGGCAAGCCTGGCGTTGAGGCTGGCATTGTATTCGGTCGGCGCGGTCGGCGTGAACGTGATCTCGATGTCCGGATGGCGCTTGGCGAAGGCGGGGATGATCTTCGCCGTCCAGGCCTCGCGGTCGTCGCTGCGCCAGCTTTCGATCCTCAGTGCTTCCGCGAACGCCCCGCTCGAGGCCGCGGCGGTCCAGGCCGCCAGAAGGCATACGACTGCAAACGAATACCGATGCCACGTCATGACACGTCTCCCTCGGGGTCCCCGGATTAGTTTTACCCTGCCGGCCTTGAGGAGGGCCAGCGTTTTGCACGTCTCCCGGGGTCCTGCCGCCGTGCCCGTTCGAGACTGGCTATGACGCGATTTCGGCCGCCGGAGCCGGTTCGTCCGACGAAGCGGCCTCGAAGGCGCCGATCTGCGTCCGCGCGATGCGGCGCGTCGTCTTGAAGATATCGTCCAGCACTTCGATCAGTTCGATCTCGCGGGCATAGGTCATCAGCCGTCTCGGCTCGTCCGCCTGCAGCCGGGCGATCTCATGCTCCGCGATCTGTTCGATAATGTCGGCGAAGTCCTGCTTCATGGCGCGCACCTGAGTGGCACGGGTGCGGTCCTCCTGATCGAGCGCGGCAAGCGTCTGGTCGAACGCCTCGATGACCTTGCCGTGCAGGTCCGTGATGGCCAGCGCGGTCGGCCGGCTGATGACCACTTTCTCGTCGATGCGCTTGTGTGACGAGGCGACGATGTTGGTCGCGATCTGGTCGCCGATATGTTCCAGGTCGTTGGCGATCTTGATCAGCGCAATCAGCAGGTCGGACTGGTGCGAGGACAGGTTGCCGAGGCTGACCTGGCGCAGATAACCGATGATCTGGCGATGCAGGATGTCGACCGGCTTGTCCATCGCCTTGAGCTGGTCGAGCTGCAGGCGGGTGCCCGATGTTGCGGGCGGGATCACCGCTTCGAGCATGTCGCGCACAAGTCCGCCGAGGCGCACGATCTCGCGCCTGGTCGCGTCAAGTGCGATGGCCGGCGTGCCGAGCAGTTGCTCATCTAGGTAGCGCGGGGCGAGCCTTTCGTCAGCGCCGAGCGGGCGGTCGGGCACAAGCCATTCGACCAGGCGGGTGATCTGCGCCGTGAAGCCGATGAACAGGGCGGCGTTCACGACATTGAAAAAGGTGTGCACGTTGGCAACCTGGCGCGGGATCTCGGCCGCCGTCCTGGCAAGCCCGGTCAGTTCCGGGTGGGCCGGCGAGATCAGGCGCGCCAGCTCGGCAAGCTGGCTCACAAGGCCGATCCAGATCGCCACGCCGGCGACGTTGAACAGAATGTGGACCACCGCCGTGCGGACCGCTTCACGCGGTTTGCCGATCGAGGCAAGCGCCGCCGTCACGCAGGTTCCGATATTGGCGCCGAGCGCCAGGGCGATCGCGGCCTCGAGCCCGATCAGCCCCTGACCGGCCATGACGATCAGGATGCCCGTGGTCGCGGAGGAGGACTGGATGACCGCGGTGAAGGCCGCCCCGACCAGTGCCGCCAGCAGCAGGTGATCGAGCGATACCATGAAGTCGAGAAACGGCTGATAGCTGCGCAGCGGTTTCATGGCATCGCTCATGATGGCCATGCCGAAGAACACCAGGCCCAGGCCCAGGACGATCAGGCCGTACTGGCGCCACTCCTCCCGCTTGGCCGTGAACGAGACGAAAAAGCCGGCGGCAAGGATCGGCAGGGCGATCTTGGTGACCTTGAAGGCGAGGATCTGCGCCGTGACCGTGGTGCCGATATTCGCGCCCAGAATTACGGCAACGCTCTGCGACGTCGACATCAGCCCGGCCGAAATGAAGCCGACCAGCAGGACCGTCGTGATCGATGACGACTGGATGACGGCCGTGACCGTGGCGCCGGTGGCGACGCCGACAAACCGGTTGCTGGTCATCCTGGCGAGCATGGTCTTCATGTAGTCGCCGGCGACCCGCTTGAGCGCCCGGGTCATGATGTCCATGCCGTAGAGGAACAGGGCGAGACCACCGATCAGGCCGGTGAACAGGGCGAACTGGTCGAGTTCCGCGGTCATGGGCCGGCGTCCGGCGCCTTGACGATCACGACCGGGACGGGACAGGTCTGCGCCACCCGCTCCGCCACGGAACCGAGCAGGATCGTCTCCAGGCCGGTGCGGCCCCGGCTGCCGACAACGACCAGGCGGGCGCTTTCGTCTTGCGCGGTCTCCACGATCCGGCCGGCCGGCAGGCCGGAGACGAGGTCGGCCCGCGCGGAGGCGAGCGCCGGCAGGTCCGGGTGTTCGGCTTTCGCGCTCTTAAGGAACTCCGCCATCATGTCCTCGGCGACGTCGACCATCGGGCGCAGCCAGTTCTCGTCCGGCTTGCGGTAGAAGCCCGGACTTGCCGCGGGGTCATGGACGACATGAAGCACGATCAGGGGTGCGCCCTCGAGTTCGGCCTGACGTGCCGCCCAGACCAAAGCCAGTTCGGAATCCGCGGAAAAGTCGACGGCGACGAGAATGGGCCCGCCGGCTGTGGCAGGGAGTGCGCTCACGGCAGCATCGCGTTGGCGGTGCCGAACCGGAACACCTCGTCCCCGTTGTGCTGTGTGGGCCTGTTAGTTCTCAGCATGACAATATCGAACGCCCTGGCGCGGCGGACCGGATAGGTCCGTCCGCGATAAGGTCACTGTCATACAGCCGTTACCGGACCGTCATGATCCAGATCAAATGGCGGCCGGAGGCCCGCTCAACGCACCATCTCGTCGAGCCTGCCGTTTTCGTCGAGCAGGCGCAGGTCCTCGTAGCCGCCGATATGTTCGCCGTCGATGAAGATCTGCGGGATCGCGCGGGCGCGGGGCAGGCGGTCCATGAAGGCCTGGCGATGGGCGTCCTCCGAGATGTCCAGGTCCTCAAAGGCAAGATCCTTGCCGCGCAGGAGGTCCTTCGCCTGGTTGCAATAGCCGCATTGCGGGCTTGAGAAGATTTCGATCTTGGCCATGGTGATGCGCCGGCGGTGACCCCGGGTCGTCCTCCGCCGGCGCTGTCCCTCGTTAGTGATGGGTGACGTGGAGGATCGGATCGATGCCGGAGAATACCGGCTCGAGCGCGACGCCGAGCGCATCGCCGAACTTGGACACGGCGATGTAGATCGTGATGACGAAGACGGCATCGACGATCTGCGGCTCGCTCCAGTGCGC
>JBPCWF010000803.1:0-3218 GCA_051009775.1 Hyphomicrobiales bacterium
GACGACCCGCAGCGCGGGCTGTTCTATTCCAAGCTGTTCTTCTTCACCAACGACCTGCAGCCCGCGCTCAAGCGCTATTTCTACGCCCATCGCTATGCCCGCGACAAGCAAGACATCGCATGGACCAGACAGGTGGCCAAGGATATGGCCTGCGAGCGGTGGGGGGTGCTCGGCCGGTATCTTCTCGACAACGGTCCCTATCACCTGGGCGAGCGGTTCAGCCTGGTCGATCTGCACATGGCGCTGTGGGCGGCTTATGGCTTCGAAGGGCCGGATGACATTCTGGACGCGTTCCCGGGCGTCAGGCGGTGCTACGATCTGGTCGCCCAGCGGCCGAAATCGGGACCGCTGCTTGGCGGCTTGCGTCGGCAGGTGGCAGAACTGAGGTCCGGCGGCTGATCCTTTTCGGGAAAAGGCGCGTCCCGCCTGCCTTCGCCGAAGCGAAGCTCCGGCCTCGCGCAGGCAGGCGGGAACGACGGAATTAGGTGCAGCTACACATGTGCCTATTCCGCCGCGGCGCTGGCCAGGAAGCCGCCGGACTGGCGGGTCCACAGATCGGCGTAGATGCCGCCGCGCTGCAGCAACGCGTCATGGCTGCCTTCCTCGACGATCCGGCCCTGGTCCATGACGATCAGACGGTCCATGGCCGCGATGGTCGAGAGACGGTGCGCGATGGCGATCACGGACTTGCCTTCCATCAGGCTGTAGAGGCTGTCCTGGATCGCCGCCTCGACCTCCGAATCGAGCGCGCTCGTCGCCTCGTCGAGCACCAGGACCGGAGCATCCTTCAACAGGACACGCGCGATCGCGATGCGCTGGCGCTGACCGCCGGAGAGCTTGACGCCACGCTCGCCGACATGGGCGTCGTAGCCCTTTCGGCCGTCGCCGTCCTCCAGCCCCACGACAAAGTCATGGGCATGGGCCTTCCTGGCCGCCGCAATGACCGCGTCCATATCGGCGTTGGGATTGCCGTAGCGGATATTGTCGAGCACCGAACGGTGCAGCAGCGATGTGTCCTGGGTCACCATGCCGATATTGGCGCGCAAGCTGTCCTGGGTCACGTGCGTGATATCCTGGCCGTCGATCGCAATGCGTCCACCCTCCAGGTCGTAGAACCGAAGCAGCAGGCTGACCAGTGTCGACTTGCCCGCGCCGGAGCGTCCGACCAGACCGATCTTCTCGCCCGGCGCGACGGTCAGCGACAAGGCGTCGATCACGCCCTGGCCGACATCCTCGCGGTCCTTGCCGTAATTGAAGTGGATGGTGTCGTAGTCGATCTCGCCCGCGGTCACCTCAAGCGGCCTGGCGCCGGCGGCGTCGACGATGGAGCGCTCGCGCGCGATGGTCTCCATGCCGTCCTGAACCACGCCAACATTCTCGAACAGGTTGGAGACCTCCCACAGGATCCATTGCGACATGCCCTGAAGCCGCAGAACCAGGCCCATGGCAAGGGCGATGGCGCCCGTTGTGACCGCGTTGACCGACCACAGCCAGATCGACAGGGCGGCGAGCGAGAACAACAGGAAACCGTTCAGAATGTTCAAGGTGATCGTCAGCCAGGTCACCAGGCGCATCTGGCGGTGCACGGTGTCGAGAAAGACTTCCATGCCGGCCCGCGCATAGCTGTCCTCCCGATCGGCATGGGCGAACATCTTGACCGTGTCGATATTGGTATAGCTGTCGACCACACGTCCGGTGACCACCGAACGTGCATTGGCCTGCTCCTTGGAGATCTCCTTCAGCCGCGGAATGAAGTGGTACATGGTGGCGACATAGCCCGCGAGCCACAGCAGCATCGGGGCGGTCAGTCTCAGATCGCTCGACGCAAACAGGATCAGCCCGCCGGTGAAGTAAACCGACACGTAGAGCAGAACCTCGGTGATTTCGAGCACGGTTTCGCGCACCCCGAGCGCGGTCTGCATGACCTTGGTGGCGACCCGGCCGGCAAAGTCGTCCTGGAAGAACTCCATGCTCTGGCGCAGCACATAGCGGTGCGCCTGCCAGCGGGTGCGCATGGCGAAATTGCCAAGCAGGCCCTGATGCACGCTGGTCTCATAGAAGAATTTGAGAACCGGCAGCAACACCAGCACCAGCACGCTCATGAAGATGAGCTGCACCTTGTGCGCGGCCCAGAAGGTCTCCCGGTCGGACGCACTCAGCCAGTCGACGAGGTTGCCGACAAAGGCGAACAGCGACACCTCGATCAGGGCAACCACCGCGCCCAATGACGAGGTCAGGAGAATCAGCGGCCAGAACGGGCGTGCGTAATGGATCACGAAGCGCATGAGCGTCGTGGGCGGCTTGTCCGGCTGCTCCGAGGGAAACGGATCGCTGCGGGATTCGAACCAACTGAAAATCGAGGAGATCACTGGATATCACTCCATCCGGCTAAAACGTAGGCAACAAGAGGTTACGTCTGAAGCGGCCGGCGGAGCGTCTGGAACGCTCTCGTAAACGAGATTAAGGACGGCCGCTCTTCAAAGGTGACTGGCGAGCATTCGATCCATGAGAGTTTCCTTCCGGTTGGGATGACCGCCTATATAGCGGCATTGCCGGGCACGATAAAGGGGGCCGTGTCATTTTTTGTGTAACAGCCGGGGCGTCGGCTCGTCTGAGGAGGGCCTTTGGCCGTCTTTCCTGACCGGACCGTCCCGGTTTGCCGGTGCCCTTGGCCGGGTATAGGCTTGAGGAAGCAGAAACCGGAAGACACAAAAGGGGGCACAGCACCATGTCGGACACCCACATCCCGGCCGCCGGTGACCCCGGGCCCGAACGTCTCGAGTGCGACGTTGTCATGCGCGGCGGCATCACCAGCGGCATCGTCTATCCCAAGGCGGTCGCGGAGCTGGCAAAGGAATACAATTTCCACAATGTCGGCGGCACGTCGGCCGGCGCCATCGCCGCGGTCGTGACCGCAGCCGCCGCCTATGGCCGGCGGCAGATGGAACGGGGCCTGACGCCCGCGCCCGCCGAAGATCCGTTCACGGGCAGGGTCGATGCCCTTCCGAAAGAACTGACCGCGAGCCCGGACCCGTCGTCGCGCAGATATGCCGGCAAGACCCGGCTGGAATCGCTGTTCCAGCCGGCAAGGGAAACCGCATGGGCGTTCGACACGCTCATGGGCTGCCTCGACCGGCGCGGCATGGCGCGCAAGGTCGCCGCGGTGGCGTGGACCGCCATCCGGGCGTTCCCGCTGGCGGCCCTTATCGGTCTGGCGC
>JBPCWF010000804.1:0-3361 GCA_051009775.1 Hyphomicrobiales bacterium
GTCCTGCACAATGTGTCGCTGGCGGTGTATCCGGGTGAACTCCTGGTTCTGCTCGGGCCCAACGGCGCGGGCAAGTCGACCCTGGTGAAAGCCATCGCGGGCCAGGTCAAGCCGGCACGGGGCCTGGTGTCGATCCGGGATCGCGATCCGGTGACTGATCCTTTGGCACGCCGTGCGGCGGGCTTCGTGCCGCAGCGCATCGCCATCTTCGACAAGCTCACAGTGCGGGAGAATCTGGCGGTGTTCGCCGAAGTGATGGGCGTGCCGCGCGACCGGATCCCGAAACTGGTCGAGCGCACGTTGAAACTCATCGGCCTCAAACACCGGGCCGGCGACCGCGCCGCGGTGCTGTCGGGCGGGATGCAGCGGTTGGTCAATATCGGCGCGGCGATGATGCACGCGCCGCGGCTCCTGGTGCTCGATGAGCCGACGGTCGGCGTCGACAACCGTTCGCGCCGCCGCGTGGCGCAATTGCTCCGCCGGCTGCGCGACGCCGGCCTCGCCATCCTGCTCACCACCCATGACATGGAAGAGGCTGAGACGCTGGCGGACCGGATCTCGATCATCGTCGGCGGCGAGATCATGGCGGACGGCGCGCCCGGTGACATCGTGCTCGAGGTGTTCGGTGGCCGCCAGGAGGTGCGCATCGTGCTTGACCCGGAGGTGCAGAGCGAGCAGGCGCGCAAGTCCTATGGCTCGATGCTGGAGCAACTCGGTTTGAGGCCGTCCCCCGACGGCACGGCGTGGCAGGGGCTGGTCGACAACCGGGACGGCCAGTTCACGGCGCTCGCCAAGCATGTGTTCACGCCGGAGTCCGGCGTTGCGGAAGTGCTGGTCAGGCAGCCGGGCCTCAAGACCCTGCTGGACTGGTTCATGGAAGACTACGGCAGGTCCTGAACCATGCGGAGGGCGCTGTTCAAAGTCATGCTCCTGAGCCTTGTGCGCGATCGCGGCGCGCTTGCCATGGGCTTCATCCTGCCCGCCCTGGTGTTCGTGATTTTCGCCGTGATCTTCTCCGGCGCCGCGGGCGGCGATCTGACCGTCAGGGTCGCGGTCGCCGACGAGCGCGGCTCGGATCTGTCCCGGGGGTTTCTCGACAATCTCGGCAGCGAAGACGGCATCCTGATCATCCAGAACGCCGATCTGACGGCCGCGGGCGTGCGCAATTTCGTCAAGGGCGGCTCGGCCGATGTCGGCTTGATCATCCAGGATAACGGCACCGGGTTCGACGAGGCGGCCGGCGATCTGGCGGCGCCGATCCTGATGGTCACCGACCCGTCGCGCGAGATCTCCGTTTCGGTGCTTCAGGGCGCACTCCAGAAGGTCTATTTCGCGACCTTCCCCGACGCGGTCCTCAAGGGCGTGGCAAAAATCCTGGACGAGCGGTTCATGCGCTTCGATCCGCGCCAGGTGATCGCGCTCGAACGCGGCCTGGAGGCGTTTCGCGATCCGCGGCAGAGTCTCGACAACTTCGATCTCAAATTCGACCGGTTCTATGAGCGCGCCGATATTGTCGGCGACCCGTCGGTGCCGACCAGCATCGCCTATTACGCCGGCGCGGTGGCCATGCTGTTCCTGCTGTTCTCGGCGGCCAACGGCGCCATGACCGTGCTGGAGGAACGCGAAAGCGGCCTGTTCGACCGGCTCGCCGCGGGCCCGGGCGGCGCCGGGATCATCCTCGACGGCAAGTTCATGTTCCTGGTTGTCCAGGGGTTCTGCCAGGTCACCGTGATCTATCTTGTCGCCTGGCTGGCGTTCGGCGTCAACCTGCCGGGCCACGTGGTCCTGTGGGCCGTGACCACGTTCCTCGCGGCGTTCGCCGCCGCCGGCCTGGCGCTCCTGTTCGTGTCGCTGTGCCGCTCCAAGACGCAGGCGCAGGTGCTCGGCAACATCCTGATCCTGATCATCTCCGCGCTCGGCGGCAGCATGGTGCCGCGGTTCCTGATGCCGCCCGTGGTTCAGGACCTGGGCTGGGCGACGCCGAACACCTGGGTGCTGGAGGCCTATGCCTCGATCTTCTGGCGTGAGGAAGGATTGCCGGAAATGATGATACCGCTGGCCGCGCTGGCGCTCACCGGGCTGGCCGGACTTCTGCTCGCGCGTGCGTCGATCCGCAGAGTTGCGTGAGGTCGGGCCGTGGGGCTATATGCAAGAACATGCGCGGCCCATGAGAGAGAGGGAACATGTCGGGCGCATTGCTGACGATCGTGGTTTGCCTGGTCATGCTCTGCTTCATGGAGTTCGTGGCGTGGTTCGTCCACAAATACCTGATGCACGGCTGCCTCTGGTTCCTGCATAAGTCGCATCATCGCCCGCGCCAGGGCTGGTTCGAACTCAACGACCTGTTCGGGCTGTTCTTCAGTGCGGTCTCGATCGTGCTGATCTACTTCGGATCGAAGGGCAACCCGGTTCCGCTCGGGGCTGGTCTCGGCATGGTCGGCTACGGGGTTATCTACTTCCTGATCCACGACGTTTTGGTGCATCGCCGGGTGCACCACATCTTCGTGCCGCGCAGCGGCTACCTGCGGCGGGTCTATCAGGCGCACCGGCTGCACCACGCGCTGGAGACCAAGGAAGGCGCCGTGTCCTTCGGGTTCGTCTATGCTCCCGCGCCTGAACGATTGAAGGCGGAACTGGGGGCGAAGACGGCGGAGCGGGCGTTGCAGGGCGACGGGCTGTAAAGCTGCCCTAGCCACAACGCCCGGACAGTCTGTTCCTGAATTTGGCCCACAGCACGCGCGCGATGGCTGATGGCCGGAAGCGTTCCATGACCCCGGCAGTGCCGAAGCTCGGCCGGGACTTCATCCGGCCATACCAGGTGTTCAGCGCCGTCCTGTTTTCGAGCGGGGCCATGCCAAGCATGATCAGCCGCGCAATGCCGACCGTCCAGACCAGATCCGCCATCGTGTAATGTTCGCCGGCGAGAAGGGGCCGAAGCTTCAGCGTTGCGTCGAGCCGATCGAGAGTGTGTTCCAGGGCCTTGCCCGCCGCCTGCATGTGGCCGGCGTCCAGCGCGTTGCGGGAGAAGGTTTCGATGTCTTTGATTTTGGCCGCGTAGAGCTCGGCAAGCTCAGGGTTGGCCTTCTGCCGTTGCCGCAGGTTCCGCACCCGCTTGCCGTTGATCCAGACCCCCAGTTTCCGCACCCGTGGCGACCCGTAGCTCAACTCGCGGAACGAGACCGCGTACAGGCGTGCGATCCAATTATCTATCTCGTCGCGTTCGGCGCGGCCCTGCCACAGCTCCGGTCCGGGAAATCCGGTATCGAGATGGTGAAGGATGTCCCGCGACTCTGGGAACACCTTGCCGTCATGGACCAGGGTCGGAACCGTGCCGCCCGGATTGAGGCGCATGTACCACGGC
>JBPCWF010000805.1:0-7493 GCA_051009775.1 Hyphomicrobiales bacterium
CCAGGAGCTCAAGGACGCGCTCAGCGGGTCCGGCATCGAGGTCGCTGCGGGGCCGGATGCGGTGGTCGAAGCGGCGTTGCGGCCGGTCGATCAGCTGATGGCGGCCGTGGTCGGTGCGGCCGGGCTCGAACCGACCCTGGCGGCGGTCAGACAAGGCACCCATGTCGCGCTTGCCAACAAGGAATGCCTGGTGTCGGCCGGCGACCTGTTCATGGCCGAAGTCGCGCGCAGCGGCAGCGTTCTGGTGCCGGTGGATTCCGAGCACAATGCGGTGTTCCAGGTTCTGGACAGCAACAACATCGATCAGGTCGAACGCATCATTCTCACCGCGTCCGGCGGCCCGTTCCGGACCTGGAGCCAGAGCGACATCGCCGGCGCGACCCTGGACAATGCGCTCAATCATCCCAACTGGACCATGGGCCGGAAGATCACGATCGATTCGGCGACCATGATGAACAAGGGGCTGGAGCTGATCGAAGCGTTTCATCTGTTCCCGGTCGAACTCGATCAGCTCGACGTTCTGGTTCACCCGCAATCGGTGATCCACTCCATGGTCGAATACCGCGACGGTTCCGTGCTTGCGCAATTGGGGACGCCGGATATGCGCACGCCGATCTCCTGCGCCCTGGCATGGCCCGCCCGGATTTCGACGCCATATCCGCGGCTCCGTCTGGAAGAGGTCGCGACACTCACTTTCGAGCCGGTCGACGATGAGCGGTTTCCCTCCGTGTCGCTGTGCAGGGACGCGCTCAAGACCGGTCTTACGGCGCCGACGATCCTCAATGCCGCAAATGAAATCGCCGTCGCCGAATTTTTGTCTAAAAGATTGTCTTTCCTGGATATTGTTCGAGTAGTAGAAGAGACCCTGGAGATTGCGAATCGGTCAGGCATGTACGCTCACATGCGTTGTCTGGACGACGTGCTTGAAGCCGACGGATACGGCCGGCAAACGGCACAGACGGTGGCAACCGGTTTGCAGGGGCAGTGATGCGGGGTCTGTAGTGCCGGGACAGCGTGCACGGGCATGATGCCTGTCCATGATATTCGGCGCAGTTACCGCAAAATCTGGTTGAGAGAAGAAGCTGGCTGAAATGGATCTACTAAGCGGACTCATCAACTATGGCGGGACGACGCTGACCTATGTTCTGCCCTTCCTGTTCGTGCTCACCATCATCGTGTTTTTCCACGAGCTGGGGCACTTCATGGTCGCACGGTGGGCCGGAATCTCGGTCGAGACGTTTTCTGTCGGTTTTGGGCGCGAGATATTCGGGTTCACGGATTCGAAACAGACCCGATGGAAGTTCTCCTGGATACCGCTTGGCGGCTACGTGAAGTTTCTGGGCGACGAGAACGCGGCCAGCATGCCGGACCGTGAGACGCTCGAGGAAATGCCCGAGGCGGAACGCAAAGGCAGCTTTTATCACGCATCTGTCGGCAGACGGTCGGCCGTCGTGGTGGCGGGGCCGGTCGCCAACTTCCTGTTATCGATAGTGATTTTCGCACTCCTGTTCATGATCGTCGGCCGGACGGAAGTCGTCCCCATCGTCGGCAAGGTGCACGAGGAAAGCGCGGCCCAGGCAGCGGGTTTCCAGTCGGGCGACGTCGTGCGCAGCATCGATGGCGCTGCCATCGAACAGTTCACGGACATTCAGCGGATCGTTCAGGTCAAGGCGGATACGACGCTGAAAATCGTCGTCGAGCGCAACGGGGAGCTGGTGACGCTGACGGCCACCCCGACGCTTACCGAACGCACCGACAGTTTCGGCAACAAACACCGAATCGGTCTGCTCGGAATCGCCCCGGCTCAGGGCGAGGGGAGTGCAACGCTCAGACATTACGGACCGGTCAGCGCGGTTTGGCTGGGTGTTGAGGAAACCTGGTTCGCCGGCACCAGCCTTCTGGGCTATTTGCGCGATGTGATTGTCGGCCGGCAGGACGCCAATCAGATCGGCGGACCCTTGCGAATCGCCCAGATTTCTGGACAGTCTTTCCAGATCAGCGTTGCTGCGATGTTTAACTTGGCGGCGATCCTGTCAGTGACCATCGGGCTGATTAATCTATTTCCGATTCCGATGCTTGATGGTGGCCATTTGCTGTACTACGGAATCGAAGCTGTGAGGGGCCGGCCGTTAAGCGACAGGATGCAAGACGTTGGATTCAGGGTCGGTATTGCTTTGGTTTTGGCGTTGATGCTCTTCGCCACCTGGAACGACCTTGCGCATTTCAACAATCTACTGACTGGTGGAAATGGTTGATCCAAAGGGATTATTCGGTTTCCAAAGCGGGCAAAACGTCGTACAAATGCTTCGGGCTTTTGGGCTTAGGTTGCAGGGGCGGCTGAGAAGCGGGTGAAAGTTCTACTTATGCGTTATAGGCTTGGACTTATTCGATTTATCATCGCCGCGATTTTTGCGATCTCCTGCCTGCAGAGCGCAGGGATTCGGCTTGTGTCGCCAGCGGCAGCGCAAGCCGTCGTTCAGGCGATCGTCGTTGAAGGCAACCAGCGCATCGAGGCCGACACGGTCCGCTCATATATGGTCATCTCGGCCGGCGATCCGTTCGATCCGGTCAAAATCGATGATTCGCTGAAGGCGCTGTTCCGGACCGGACTGTTCGCCGATGTGCAGATTTTCCGCCGTTCGGGCAACCTGCTGGTGCAGGTCGAGGAAAATCCGATCATCAATCGCATTAATTTCGAGGGCAATAGCGAGCTCGATGACGATGCGCTGTTGAAGGAAGTGCAACTGCGCCCGCGAACCGTGTTCACCAGGGCGCGGGTCCAGAGCGATGTGCAGCGGGTCATCTCGATCTATCGCCGTTCGGGCCTGTTTACCGCGCGCGTCGAACCCAAGATCATTCGCCTGCCGCAAAACCGGGTCGACCTGGTGTTCGAGATTACCGAAGGCGAAGAAACCCAGATCGAGCGAATCAATTTCGTCGGCAACCGCGCGTTCAGCGATTCGCAGCTGCGCGGTGTGGTTTCGACCGGCGAATCGGCGTGGTGGAAAATCCTTGGCGCCTCCGACAATTACGATCCCGACCGATTGAGCTTCGACCGTGAGCTTTTGCGCCGGCATTACCTGCAGAACGGCTATGCGGATTTCCGGGTCGTGTCCGGGACCGCGGAGCTGTCGCGTGACGGTGAGACGTTCTTCATCACCTTCGTTGTCGAGGAAGGGCAGCAATACAACTTCGGCAAGGTGACCGTCGACGTCGGCAAGACATCGCTCAATCCGGAGGAAGTGCTGCAGGTCGTGTCGACCCCCGAAGGTGCGGTTTACGATGCCAGCGAGGTCGATAAATCGGTCGAACAGATCACCCTGCAGGCGGGCAAGCTGGGCTTCGCGTTCGCGCAGGTGCGGCCGACGGCAAGCCGCAATGCCGAAGAGCTGACGATCGATATCGCCTATCGCGTCCAGGAAGGGCCGCGGGTCTATATCGAACGGATTGAGATCGTCGGAAACGTGCGCACCCTGGACCAGGTCATACGCCGGGAAATGCGCCTTGTGGAGGGCGATGCCTATAACCGGGTCCTGGTCGACCGGGCCCGGCGGCGCATCACGTCTCTCGATTTCTTCGCCAGCGTGGAGATCAAGGAAAACCAGGGTTCGACATCGGACAAGGTCGTCCTGGTCGTTCAGGTTCAGGAGAAATCGACCGGCCAGCTGAATTTCGGTGCGGGCTTTTCAACCACCGAGGCGATCCTCGGCACGATCGGCCTGCAGGAACGAAACCTGCTTGGGCGCGGTCAGTTCATACGTCTGCAGACAAGCCTCAGTTTCAAGCGGCAGCAGGTCGACTTCAGCTTCACGGAACCATACTTCCTGGAGCGCAAGATCCGCTTTGGCGTCGACGCCTTCGCCAACGAGACGGACCTGCAGACCGAATCGTCGTTCGACAGCCGCCAGATTGGCGCGGGACTGAGATTCGGCTTCCCGTTGTCGGAGGATTCTGCGTTTACCGCGAGATACAACTTCACCAACAGACGTATCTCCAATGTCGATAACAACGCGTCGATCGCGATCCAGCAGGCAGAGGGAACGGACAATATTTCGATTGTCGGCTTCACCTATGCCTACGACACGCTGGATAATCCGCTGGAACCGACTTCCGGCTACCGCCTGACGCACGACCAGGACTTTGCCGGCGTCGGTGGCGATGTGTTCTTCTGGCGTGCGGAGGGCAAGGCGACCTACTTCCACACGGTTTGGGACAGCGTGACTTTCATGGTGCGCGGCACGGCCGGTGTCATCAGAACGCTGAGTAACGACAAGGTTCCGATCATCGACCGCTTCTTCAAGGGCGGTGAGTCATTCCGCGGCTTCGAGCGGTCCGGCATCGGTCCGCGCATTGAGCAGGCGGGCGTGAACGACGACGCGCTTGGCGGACAGGTTTTCGCCATCGGTACGGCTGAGATGTACTTCCCGCTCGGATTGCCCGAAGAGTTCGGCATGAAGGCCGCGGTGTTCACCGATGTCGGAACGGTGTTCGATGCGCCGGAAGCGGGCAGCAACCCCAATGTACGCGGCGACGATCCCGATCCGCGGGCATCGGTCGGCGTAAGCCTTCTGTGGAAATCGCCCCTGGGACCGCTGCGCTTCGATCTGTCCTATCCGGTCCTGAAAGAGAACTTCGACAAGGAAGAGTTCTTTAGGTTCAGCGCTGGAACGCGTTTCTAGCTTCCTGGCCGATCATGATTTGGCTGGCATGCGTGAACTGCCGCTCACGCTCCGGAGGATGATATCCTTTGGCATCCAATGTGCCCTATGCTAGATGAAATTGTGGTCGTGATCAGGTCTACAGAGAAAAGCGCGTGTGATGGCAGATTTGGCGGAAAAGAGGCAACTTGAGGCTGCCGACATCGCGCAGATCATGGAGCTTCTGCCGCATCGGTACCCGTTCCTGATGATCGACCGCATCGTTGAGATGAACGAAGACATCTCAGCCATCGGCATCAAGAACGTCACGATCAACGAGCCGTTTTTCGCCGGGCACTTTCCGGGCAAACCCGTTATGCCCGGCGTCCTGCTGATCTAGGCGATGGCGCAGACGGCCGGTGGACTGGTCAGCAACCATCTCAGGCTGGGCGGCACGGGCCAGCTGGTATACTTCATGACCATTGACAAGGCGCGGTTCCGGCGTCCCGTTACGCCCGGTGATACGGTCTATTTTCCCGTGCACCAGCTGCGCAAGCGGGCAAATGTCTGGAAATTCCGCGGCGAGGCCCGGGTGGACGACAACCTGGTGGCCGAGGCCGAGATCAGCGCCATGATCGCCGGCGCCGACTGATACCCCTTTCAACGACTGGACGGTGTGGTCCCCGGGTGACCCTGAGTACGTTCAGCGCGTTTCAGCGCTGGTCCGTCGGCACATATTCGCGTTCCGTGTTGCCGGTATAGAGCTGGCGCGGCCGGCCAATTCTCTGTTCCGGATCTTCGATCATCTCACGCCATTGTGCGATCCAGCCAACGGTCCGGGCCAGGGCGAACAGAACCGTGAACATGGTGGTCGGGAAACCGAGCGCCCTGAGCGTGATGCCGGAATAGAAATCGATGTTCGGATAGAGGCGCTTCTCGACGAAGTACTCGTCTTCAAGCGCAATCTTCTCCAGTTCCATCGCCACCTTGAGCAGAGGCTCGTTGCGGATGTCGAGCTCGTCCAGAACTTCGTGGCAGGTGCGCTGCATGATCTTGGCGCGCGGATCGTAGTTCTTGTAGACGCGGTGGCCGAACCCCATCAGCCGGAACGGGTCGTCGCGGTCCTTGGCGCGGTCGACATATTCGGGGATGCGCTCGACGGTGCCGATTTCTGTCAGCATGTTGAGTGCGGCCTCATTGGCGCCGCCATGGGCCGGGCCCCACAGGCATGCAATGCCGGCGGCGATGCAGGCAAAGGGATTGGCGCCGGACGAGCCCGCAAGCCGCACGGTCGATGTCGATGCGTTCTGTTCGTGGTCCGCGTGCAGAATGAAGATCCGGTCCATGGCGCGCGACAGCACCGGGTTGACCTTGTACTCCTCGCACGGCACGGCGAAGCACATCTGCAGGAAATTCGAGGCGTAGTCGAGATCGTTGCGCGGATACACGAAGGGCTGGCCAACGTAATATTTGAACGCCATGGCGGCGATGGTCGGGAGTTTGGCGATCATCCGCCGGCTCGCCACTTCGCGCTGCCAGGGATCGTTGATGTCGGTGGAGTCGTGATAGAACGCCGACAGGGCGCCAACGATGCCGCACATGATGGCCATGGGATGCGCATCGCGCCGGAAACCGGTGAAGAACCGACTCATCTGCTCGTGCAGCATTGTGTGGTATGTGACCGCGGTTTCGAACTCGGCGCGCTGCTCCTTGTTCGGCAGCTCGCCGTAGAGCAGCAGATAACAGGTTTCGATGAAGTCGCCGTGTTCGGCAAGCTGGTCTATCGGATAGCCGCGATAGAGCAGGACACCTTCGTCGCCGTCGATATAGGTGATTTTCGACTCGCAGCTCGCGGTCGACGTGAACCCCGGATCGTAGGTGAATTTGCCCGTGTCGCGGTAAAGTTTGGTGACGTCGATGACATCCGGGCCGAGCGTGCCGTTATAGACGGGCAGGTCGTAGCTGTCCGCATCGGTCTGGAGTTTCGCTGCGTTGTTGGTGTGGAGTTCGCCGCTCATATGGTTCCCGCTCGTTGGAGTTGGTGCGTTTCGGTCGGGCTGACGGTCTGCTTGGCCACAGCTGGGCACAAGAACCATGGCGTGGATCGTGAGAGATCCGGCCCCCAAGGCGCATAGAATATGTGAAACCGAGTTGCGTGAATAATACAGGTGCAAGAACCTGTGGCAAGATTTGCCGTTGCACAAAATTTGTGCAGGCTTAGGCAAGCTGATCCTTCAGGCGATCCAAGGTTTCGGCGCGTCCCAGAAGTGCCGCCACGTCGAATATGCCCGGCGATACGGTCGTTCCGGTCAAAGCGGCGCGCATCGGCTGGGCGATCGCACCGAGTTTCAGGTCGCGATGCTCGGCAAAGCTGCGGATTGTCTGTTCAACACTTTCGCTTGACCAGTCGGCGGCGGCCGCCAAATCCGCATGAAGGTCGCGCAGTATGGTTCTGGCGCCGTCGTCGATCAGCTTTGCCGCCTTGTCGTCAAGCGCCAGCGGCCGTTCGGCGAACAGGAACCCGGCCGCCTTGGCGATGTCGACAAGGGTCTTTGCCCGTTGCCCGAGATGCGGCATGGCGGCGATCAGGCGCGCGCGCTGATCCGGCGTCAGTTCGCCCGGCAGCGACGTCTGGCCGGCAATGTCCGGCAACAGGTCAATCACGGCGTCGGCAAGGTCGGTGTCGTCGGCGGCGCGGATGTAATGGCTGTTCAGGCTTTCAAGCTTGGCAAAGTCGAAGCGCGCCGGGGAACGGCCAACGGCATCAAGCCCGAACCAGTCGACCATCTGGCCGGTCGACATGATCTCTTCGTCGCCATGGCTCCATCCAAGACGCACCAGGTAATTGCGCATGGC